>JANLIS010000089.1 GCA_024653985.1 Candidatus Roizmanbacteria bacterium | reverse complement strand
CTGTATTTTTTTCAAAAAAAAACCCTGATTTATTATGATGACTCAAGTTTGAGGTGGGCACCGACTTTTAAAGAGATCTTCCTGACAAATTCCAATGCGAATTTAATTGACAGAATATTCTTATATTATATTTTTTCGACTAATAACAGGGAGACCTTTCAAATAATCGATCTAAAGCCCTTTGAATCCGGAGGCAACGACAACACTTTTGATAACAATTCCTTTTACAAAAAATTTCAGGGAAGTTTTTTCCAAAGGACGTACAGGAACTATGATATAAACGTACAGGTTATGTATCAAAAAAGCTATAAAACAGCCCAATTGATCGGTCAGATGATCGAAGGGGAGGGGATAAGGGTAGTAGATCTATCAAATCAAGGCAGAACCATAAAAGACTGCTTATTGATCACAGATAAAAATACAGCTATTACAAAAGCTTACATGAGATTAGCAGATTTTTTCAGATGTAAGACTCAGATAGGGGAGACAACCGTATCTGATATAATTTTGGAATTAGGAGATTTAGAAAAAGAATGGGCAGTGAATTAAGTTAAGGATTGTTACATTGTTCCATGGTTTCATTGTTAAAAAAACAATCGAACAATGAAGCAATGAAACAATTAATCTAAACTATAGAATATGTTACTAACATTTATATTGATTCTCATTGTATCCTTCATCCTAGCTCTTTCTTCAATGAAAGATTTTAATGTTCCCTCAGAAATAAATCATCTGATACAAGGCAAAAAGGTAAGGGGAAAAATAGTTTTTTTTAAAAATAAAGTAGTCCATTACCGAGCGAAGAGAAGTTAAAGTCCTTTTGTAGTTTTTTGTCATCCCCTTGAAGAAGGGGATCCAGACTATAATCACCATATTTCAAAATGAATATTTAGCCTGGATTCCCGCCTCCGCGGGAATGACACATTTTTCCCTCTTGACAAAGATTGGCAAAGTTTGCTAATATACTAGATATATGAGCACAGTAAATATTTCTTTACCGGAGAAGCAGGCCAACTACATTGATATGTTAGTAGTTAAATATGGTTTTGCAAATAGGAGCGAGTTTATCCGCTCAATTATCAGGTTGGTTGTCTATAAGCCTGATTTAGTAGAAGAAGCAGCCACATTTCCTTTTGTAGTTCCAAAAGAGCAGTCAGCAAAGAAAATTATAGATGCTTTTTCTAAAAATAATCGCTATTCAAAAGAGTTCTTAAAGGACCTTAAAGAAGGGTTAGGTGAAAGCGATTATTTTAGTGAATAAAAATATGATCCAGATTTTGCCTTTCAGCAAAATTGTTTTGAAAAAAGTTAGAGTTTTCGGATTAGACAAAAAATTTAAAAAGCAAATTGATCTTTTTTCTAAAGATCATCGACATCCTAGTCTACATACAGAACTTCTATTACCCAAGGAATATGGAATATATAGTTTTAGAGTAGATCAAAAATACAGAGCTTTATTTATTTTTCGTAAAGAAAAAAATGCTATAGAAATTCTCAACATTACTTTGCATTATCAATAAATATAGTTAATCTTCAGCTTCTTCACTTTTTTCTTCCTGGTCAAAAGGGAGATACTCTTTTTCTTCGTTATTTAGGTTTTCTGCAAGTTTTTCAAGATCCAATAAGCTGATCTCTTCAGCATCGTCATCACTTATTTCTTCACCGGATGAACTCTCCATTCGGGAAAGATTCACGCTCAGATCTGACGGAAAGGCAACGAATTTCATCATCTTAGTGCCTTTTTTTTCTTCTTTGATAAGAATGGTAATACTTTTTAGGGATGTCTCTTTAATGTAAACGGAAAAAATACCCCCGTTTTTTATAAATATCGCTAATCTTTTTGAAAGATCGTCTGGGAGACATCCAACATATTCTTTACCTTCAGTTCTTATTTCAACCTTTCTTTTTTTTACAACTAAAAAAGCTTTTTGTCCAACCGTTAATTTTGCTAAGACGCTTTTTGGACCGCAATTAACCAAACTCACGGTTTTAGTTTTTCCGGGTATATCAACAAAAAGTAGAGGATCAAGCGGGGTTGTGTTTGAGGAGATCAATTTTTTAGTATCTAATATCTTAATTTTCTCTAGGTTTTTTTTCACAAAACTATTGTTGGGCTGGATCTTAAGTGCCAGTAAATAAAATTGTTTTGCTTTTTTTATCTTATTCAATTGAAGGTTGGCAAATCCCAATCTTAAATACGCCTCAATATTTTTTTTATCTATTTTGATAATGCTTTCGTTGAATTTGATGGCATCCGCCCATTGCCCATTCATGGCATTATTTATGGCTTGTTTTTCGAAGTTGGAAATATCTTTCATATGATAGGACAAAGTATATTTTAAAATTATCAATTGTCAAGTATAATTAAGATAGTCTATAAAGTCGAAAGTTTATAAAGTCTATAAAGCGAAATTATAAGAAGACTTTATGACTTTAAGGACTTTATGGACTTTAAAGACTATTATGTCAGGACACTCAAAATGGGCCAACATAAAAAGAAAAAAAGGGGCAAACGACAGGATAAAAGCAAATGTCTTTGCTAAGATGTCTCACTTGATCACGATCTCGGTCTTGGAGGGTGGGGGAATCGCTGAACCGGAAAATAACGTCAAACTTCGTTTAGCCATAGATAAAGCTAAATCAGTCAACATGCCGAAGGAAAATATTAGGAGGGCAATTGAAAGGGGCTTTGGGCCCAATAAAATGATGCTGAAAGAGGTCATCTATGAAGGTTTTGGCCCTTATGGAATCTTTCTGCTTATTCTATCCACAACCGATAGTTCAAATAGAACTACTGCAGAAATTAGGAATTTTCTGGAAAAAAATTCCGGTAAACTAGGTAGTCAAGGCTCTGTGTCTTACCTTTTTAATAAGTGTGCTTTCGTCAGCTTTCAGAAATCTGAGGTAAATGAGGAGGCTGTTTTTAAAATTGGAGAGGAACTGCAAGCTTTTGATATCAACGAAGATGAGAGTCATTTCTTTGTTTTCTTTCCTTTTAGTAATTTTGGCTTATTAAAAACCCATTTAAATAACATAAAATATGACCTGGCAGAAATAGATTATCTGCCAACGACACCGGTCAAATTGGACCCTGATAAAGAAAAGAAAGTTTTGGATATTATTGAAGCCTTAGAAGATCTTGACGACATCCAACGGGTTTACAGCAATTTGGGTTAGATAAATATGTTTAATATAAAAAGCTTAGTTCAATTCATCGAAAAAAGAGCAATAAAGATCGACAAAAGAATTCGCCTGGTTATTTCTGTGCTGATCTTAGGCTTATTGATGCTGTTTTCTACCTTCTTTAATTTTGATAAAGCCATTTTTTTCGTACCTATTTTTATTGTAGCCACGTATTTGTTAAGCTATTTTTCTTTATTGGAGGGCATAAAAAAAATTGGCTGGTTTGGGCTCTTCTTAATGCCCGAACTGATTACTTTATTTTTCTATTTGTTTTACTTTCTCTTTCCGGCCCGTTGGTTAACTCGTTTACCCTTCATTTTTATTTACGAAGTATCAATTTATGCCGTTTTACTGTGTGCTAATATTTTTAACGTTGGGGTAGAGAAGAACCTTCAGCTTTATAGGGCAGCATTTTCTATCAACTTTTTCTATCAAGCGGTCGTCTCATATTTATTTTTTAACGTGCTCTTTTCTCTTAAATATAATTTTTTGATAAATATGATCGGGGCGGGGATAGGCGCTTTTTTATTAAGTCTTCAGTTATTTTGGTCGATCAGACTTGATCGCCATCTCAATAAGGATGTTCTAACATATTCTTTATTTACGGCGCTGCTGATACTTGAGGCTGGTTTGATCGTTTCTTTTATCCCTTCAAGGACGGCTGTATACGCACTTTTCTTAACCGCTACTTACTATAGTGTCACCGGGATAATCCATCATCACATTGACGAAAAATTATTTGAAGAAACTATTCGTGAGTATGTGAGCGTTTGGATCTTCGTATTGGTAATTACCTTGCTTTCGTTGAGTTGGTAGAGTAGTGCTAAAAAAAGATTAAATCTTAAATGTTAAAGGTTAAATAAATATTAAAGATTAAATATTGAAATTTGAATTCAAAAATTGATTATTCAATATTTATTTAATAATTAAAAATTAACCTTTAATAATTTGTATCCTTGGAAGTCGGGGAGAGGGGAGCAGGATTTTCACGGACGTGAATAAATAACCTATAGTATTTATAATACACGGACGTAATAAAACTATAGGACATTAATTAGCTTCAAAATTAATTTAATATAAAGATTTACAATATCAAACTACTAATTTTGAAGCTAATAATAGAGGAATAGATCGTCTCTATACTCCAAGTAGTATGCGTGCATATTGTGGATAGAATCATAAATTTGAGGCTAAAATATGTAAATATATTGATATAACAAGCTAATTAGGAATATTGGCTGGCGTCTTCGAGAGAAGAAAACAGCCTCAGAATTTAATATTTAGATTATTATTACGGTCTAAATCAAACACTGCGCGTTTCTCTTATAAGCAGATGCATGCTATTTCTGATATTTTAGCCTCAAAATATACAGTTTGGGACTATAAGACGGGCTAAATAATTAGAGGCTAGTTTGAAGCTAAGAGAAGAGGTTAAATATGATAATTACTCATTAATTATGTAATTGAATAGAAATATGGCCGGAATGTTATTGCACACGAATTTTAGGGAAGCAGGTGTCTTTGTTCCCCGGAAGATATTTACAGAAAAACCGCAATCCACCAGATTGGCGTATTAATGGATATATATAGTCGGAGAAAAGAACATATATAACGTCGTAAAATGGAGCTTTTACGACGTTAACCACAACTGGAAGAAGAGAAGCGACACATTGATATAACAATCTAAATTGACAATAATTAATTTATTTTAATAAAATATATTTTTAATTAATGCTCAATTAACACCCAATTATTCCCTTTTCTGGCTGGTAGCCCTTAGTCTGCTTTTATGTTCAGGAGTCCCCTATTAAATTTAATAGTTTATATTGTCATAAAGACCTAAAACTAATAATTAACGATATATTATGTACGACTTCCCTATTCTTTTAAAGCGGGGGGAAGTGCTAATAAGAGGTTAGAAGGTTAGGATTGTTAGTGGTTAGGAATGTTTTTGTCATCCCCGTGAAAACGGGGATCCATGATTTCTGGATTCCCGCCTGCGCGGGAATGACATTTTTTTGAATAATATAAGACTAATTGAGTCAAATTTACAAAATTTTGCCGTGATCGACGTGAAGAAATTAGAATTATTACTTAAAAAACTCAAGAATTTCATTTTTTAGCCTTGGATGGCAGGAGATGACATCGTATGCCAGCTTGGGGTCGTCAAGATCAAAGTTGATTGGCAAGCCATTAAAATCGACCATGATGCCTCCAGACTCTTCAAGGATAAGTTTCACCGCAGATATGTCCCAAATAAACGTGTGACCGTTTATTACGACGTTAAAGACGTTTTCTGCCAATAAACAGTTATCAATCGCCATGGAGTTTAAATTCCGATATCCAGCCACGTGTGGATAGATATTTTGGTAGATTTTGAAGAGTTTGGTATACACCTCAGGCCTTGAACTGATAAGTCCGCTCAAAAGCGATTTTTTCAAAGGTCTATAAGTCATTTTTAAAGGCCTGCTATTTTTAAAAGCGCCTTTACCTTTGGTAGCATAATAAAAACTTTTGTTGGTCGGCTGATAGACCAAACCGGATGTTAGTTCGCCATTATAAAAGTAAGCAATGGAAACACTGAAAAAATCCAACCCAAAAGCAAAGTTTACGGTTCCATCAAGAGGATCAATGACAAAAAGGTGTTTTTTGTGGCCACCCGAAGCAAGATTTTCTTCACCGATAAATCCGACCTCTGACATATCCATACCTTTTTTAAGCAAAAGTATACTGATTACTTCCTTAACGGTTTTTTGGCTTTCAATATCTGCTATAGTATAAAAATCCTTATGAGAAGTCTTATAGTTTAGAGTAAGCTTCTTCTTATAGTAATTTAGAAGGATAGTTCCAGCCTCGGAAGCAGCGGTTTTAAGAACTTTGATCATATCAGCATTATAAGCCCGACTAAGTTATTTTGCACAGGTAAATGTATAAGATACATCGTGATATAATGATTTTATGGCTGTTCTACAAGTAAAAAATCTGACAAAAAAATTTGGTGTTTTTACCGCCGTTGACGATGTTTCATTTGAAATGAAAGAGGGAGAAATATTGGGTTTGCTCGGGCCAAATGGCGCCGGTAAAACAACAACAATCCAGATGTTGTTGGGAATCACTACTCCGACTAGAGGAATAATCAATTATTTTGATAAAGATTTTTTTAAACATTCACAATACTGCCTCAGTCGGTTGAACTTCACTTCGGCTTTTAATAATTTGCAAGGAAGAACGAGTATATGGGAAAACTTAATAGTATTTGCCCATTTATATCAAGTTGAAAACTGCATTCCCAAAATAAAAAAACTAATTACTCGTTTTGAAATGGATGACTTGGTAAATAAAAGATACTTCGATCTTTCAACTGGACAAAAAACCAGAGCAAATTTTATAAAGGCCTTAATTAATGACCCGAAGATAATTTTGATGGATGAACCGACAGCTTCTCTTGATCCGGATATTGCAGATAAAACTTTGACATTTATTGAGGAACTACGACGAGAGCGACCAATTACAATTCTTTATACAAGTCATAACATGTCTGAAGTAACTAGAATCTGTGATAGAGTAATTTTTATGGATAAGGGAAAAGTTGTTGCCGAAGATACGCCTTTAGGACTGACAAAACGGATTCAAGTAGCTCAGCTTCGACTTACATTTAATGATAAAAAAGAAATCATTGTAAAATACTTGAGAAAGGAAAAACTTGATTATCGATTTGATGGTGAGCACGTGGTTTTTATAACAACTGAAGAAAAGGCACTACCTAAAATTATTTTTGATTTAAGTAAGGAAGGTATTTGGATGACAGATATTGAAGTCAAAAAACCTACCCTTGAACATGTCTTTTTACAAATTGCCAGAGGAGAAAAATATGTCTTTGAATAGAATAAAAGCACTATTATTACACGAAATGTATATAACTAAACATTCGTTTGAAGTAATCAACGACATACTATTCTATCCTTTGTTCTCAGTTGTTGTTTTTGGTTTTATGACGTTATATTTGGTTGGATCAACTGGAAAAATAATCGCAAACGAAGTATTGGCCGGTATGATTTATTGGCAAGTACTTAACATCGCTCAGTATTCTGTAGGAGTTGGATGTCTGTGGGATGTTTGGTCCCGCAATCTTACCAATATGTTCATTTCTCCGATTAATATTAAAGAGTATCTATTCTCTTTTGCAATATCAGGGACAATCAAAGCCCTCATTATTTTGATACTTGCGAGCACTCTTTCTTTATATGTTTTTCAATTTAATATTTTTTCGATTGGATTGTTTAATACAATATTGATTTTCATAAACTTGGTATTTTTTGGATTTTCGTTTGGAGTTGTTATGCTTGGACTTATAATTCGTTTTGGAACCAAGGTAGCTGCTTTTGCCTGGGGATTTATCAATATATTTCAACCATTTATGGCAGTAATTTATCCAGTATCAATTCTTCCACAGCCATTTCGTGGAATCGCATATTTATTTGCTCCAACATATGTATTTGAAGCAATGAGAAAAAATTTAAACGGACAAAATGCAATTACTGAGATTGTTTATGCGCTAATGCTCAATATAATCTTTTTTTTCGGAGCAACTATTTTTTTCCGTTATATGTTTGCCAAGTCTAAAGAATCTGGTGCGTTTGCACGACTAGAGGGATAAAAAATTAGATACCTTTCAATGAAAGTTTATTTGAAGAAGCCTGGGTCAAAATATTGGAATTAAAAGTATAGGTTATCTGTTTTTTCCTGTGATATCTTTCTTCAGCAAAGCCGATCAATTTTTTTAATAGATCCTCAAAAGGTATTCCGGATTTTTTCCATAAATGATGATATAAGGTTCCTGGTAAAGTGTTAACCTCATTAGCATACCAGCGACCGGTCTTTTTATCATAAAGAAAATCAACGCGGGCGATCCCGGAACATCCGAGCACTTGATAAGCTTTGGTTGCTGCGTCCTGTATTTCTTGGGTGACCTTTTTATTTAGACGGGCTGGAATAATAATACTTTTGGTGGCGTTCCCGGTTTGTGCACCACCACCTTTTAAATATTTATCTTCGTAAGAAAAGAAACCGCTGGAAAAAACCGACTCTTGAAGTAATGACGGTGTTGGATTATCGTTACCTATCAAACAACAAGTGACATCCATTAAGTCTTCTACAGCTTTTTCAACGATCACTTTTTCATCATAGTGAAGGGCAACCTCTATACCAAACTCAAGCTCCTTTTGATTTTTTGCTTTAGAGATGCCGATAGAAGAACCCAACCTGGCAGGTTTAATAATGACCGGTAAGTTCAGCGATTTTATTTTTTGAAGAACGCTTTTTTTGTCAAGACGCCACTCGTTCAAATTTAAACTGACAAAATCGACGGTGGGAATATCATTGGCTTTATAGATCATCTTGGTCAATACCTTATCCATCGTGATCGCCGATGAGGTCACATCACAACCGACGTAGGGAACGTTGAGAATTTCACATAATCCCTGGAAAGTTCCATCTTCTCCGTTTTGTCCGTGGAAGGCAGGAAAGGCGATATCAAAAACAACATTACCCTTCAAGAATCCTGATTGCTTGACGATTTTTCCTGACGATTTATTGAAGTCAATATTAAATGATTCAAGTTTTTTATCCAGGTCGGTCGGATTTTGAGAAAAAAATTTCATCGATGCCAATCTAGCATCAGAATACCATTTGCCTTTTTTATCGATATAAACAGGAATGACATTATACCCGCATTTTTTTAAGCCCGAAATAATCAGTTGTCCAGTAAGGATAGAGACATCATGTTCAGGAGATCTACTGCCGAAGAATACCCCGATGGTTTTCATAGTTGTATTATACATAATTATCCGGCCAGTCGTTTTGAAAAAGAACCACATCACCGGATCTTAAGATCAATCCTAAACTATTTTGAGCTTCCATCATTGAGTCAAACCAGATAATGTTTTTTTCATCAAATCCAGCTTTAATCAAACCCTTTTTAATACCTGGTGTGACGGAATTCTTGATCAGGATGACAATATCCACGACGTCGTTTAATCTTTTTCCTATCCTCTGGTGGATTTGTTCACTTTCAAATCCCATTTCAACCAAACCGGGGGTGATAAAGATCTTTCTTCGTTTTTTAAATAAAGTTAGGGTTTTTATGGCTTCCTCTACCCCATCGGGGTTGCCATTATAACTGTCATCAATGACAAGAATATTTTTTTCACGATTTAAGATCGGTTGTAGTCGATGAGCCGGTGTCTTGATCTTCTTTAGGCCGCTCTGCACTTCTTGATCGGTTAAACCAAGTTTTTCAGCAATATAAATAATCCCATCGATCTTATCCAAATTATAATGACCCAAAACGGGAAAGAACATTTTTTGATATATAAATCCGGGAGCATCTTCATTAAACTCTATTTTTCCTTTGGCTGAATACAGATAGACTTCCTGATCTAAAAGAAATTTTTTGTAATTATTCTTTATATTTTTATCTTTTCCGTTCAAAACCAATATTCCATCAGGTTTCATATTTTGAGCAATTTCAAAGATCGTTCTTATGCTATTATCAATAGATTTTAATCTTTCCAAATGAGATTCATTAATTCCCGTTATCACACCGATTTGAGGAGGTGCGATCTTGCAGATATTTCTTATATCTCCCGAATAATATTCCCCCATCTCGATTACTAATATCTCAGTTTTCTCATCAACTTGGGTCAAGATAGTTTTGGCAATTCCGATTGGAGTATTAAAACTTTCCGGGGTTTTAACTACCTGATATTTTTCTTCAAGAACCGTTGCTATCAGATCCTTCATGCCGGTTTTTCCGTAACTTCCGGCTACACCGATAATTTTAATATTATTTAGTTTTTTTAACTTATTCTTTGCTAAAAAGATCAATAGCTCTTTAGCAAAAACATCAATAGGAAGAAGCAAAACATTAATTATGATCAAATAAATATAACTAAAATATAGCCCTAGGGCAAAGCAAAGAACTAAACCTGCAATTTGGTAAGGATTATTGTTGAAAAACTTTGAAACAAAAAATGACAATGATAGAATTAAAAGTGAATTTAGGGCTGTAATAAGCTTTATTTTCAAAGTAAATTTTAAAGGTTTGCGAAATTCACGGCTAGGAGGAACGCCTTTTGTATTAACAACGGCTTTTATAAAGCGACCCAAATCATACTCTTCGAGTTGAAGAAGAAGCAGGTGAAAGTAGAAAAATCTAATGGGATTGTAATAGTTCATAATTATATGCCTGTCATCCCCGTGTTTACCCTGTAAGGGAAAACGGGGATCCATGTTTCTGGATTCCCTTACAGGGTAAACCCGCCGGAGCCTGCCCTCGACTCCGATCGGGGGCGGGAATGACATCTATTATTCTATAAATTTTACTAACTCTTTAGCAAATTCCTCCGGTTCATCAAGAAAACTGAAATGCCCAGCGTTTTCAAATATAACAAATTTTGATTTTGGAATTAATTTATACATCAGCTCTCCATAATAAAGAGGGGTTATCTTATCATTTTTTCCCCAGACGATTAAGGTAGGTTTTTTGATAAGTGTCAAAAGACGGGTCAAATTTTCCGAAACTACTTTTGAAAATATTTTTGAAAGTTTTTCATTTTCCAAGTATTCGCTACCAATTAAAAAATAAAATTTTTTTCTTATGGGTTTCATAAAATTTAACTTAAAAATGGGACTGATAGTTTTGGCAAATAAAGCAGTTATTTTTTTTATTTTTGAGGCAGTAACGATTCCGGCAGTATCAACTAAAATTATTTTTTCCAAAAAATTAGGATTTTCAGCGGCGAGCTTAATTGTTATCCTACCGCCGAAAGAATGACCAACAAAATTAACATTTTTTAGTTCCATTTTTTTAACAAACTCATAAACAATTCTTTTGTAATCATCAACATCGTACACTGTATCTGGAATTTGAGATTGACCAAAACCGGGAAGATCCAAAAAATACATTGACCAATTTTTTTTGGTTAATTCAGGAACGATTTTAAACCAAAGTTGACTATCAACTCCCCAACCGTGAAGAAAAAGAATGGTTTTGCTACTTGACTGTTTACCTGCTGAAACATGATAATAGTTAAGAAAAAGTTTATTTACAATGATTTGCTTATTTAGAATTTGGTTATTAATCACTGTTTGTCTTATCTCTGCCATCCGTTTCTGACCTCCGAGGTCAGAATAAGCTTGGCAAAAAGTTATAATTCTTTTAATAATTTTTTAAATTCTTCGTATGAGTTAACTACAATCTTTTGTCCATTTAAGAAAAAAGTCGGTGTTGAATCCACTCCTATTTGTTCAGCTTCTCTCAGATCTTGTGCAACCCGGTTTCTTACCTCCTGTGACTCAAAGTCTTTTGTAAACTTATCAACATCAAGTTTTAGTTCCTTTGCGTACTCAACAAAATATTCTTTTAGGACATCATTACTGATAGACCAAGATGTTTGATTGTCAAATAACATATCTAACATTTCCCAGAATTTTCCTTGAATTCCAGCTGCTTCGGCTGCATATGCAGAAACATTGGCTTTGTCATGTATCTGGTAAAGAGGGAGATATCTGTAAACAAGGGTTACTTTTTCGGTAATTAAAAGATCGGCACTTTTGGAAGCTTCTATAGTGCTCAAAAAATCATGGGCTTCTTTACATGATGGGCATTGAAAATCACTATATTCAACTAATATATTTTTTTTGGTTGGAGACCATTTAATATGGTCACTGGCCTTCAGTTCTTTTGCTTGAGGAAAGTATGTGATTTCAGGTTTATTGACCAGCTTATAAACTCCAAACAAAAAAAGAAAAGTGATTAATACGGAAACTATAGAAATGATTGTGGTGTTTTTATTCATGGATTAATTTTATCATCTTTATGGGGATTTGTGTTGAAAAATAAGGACGGACCTTTTTTTAGGACAGACCTTATTTAAAGAGCGTCCCGATTTTACTCTTGCAATATTGCAAATCATTTGCAATAATTTATAAATGACAAAAATTGGAATTAGATATACAAAACCGAGAAAGTTGGTTTTTGAAGCGCTTGAACATTTATCCAAGCCCGTTTCTGCTAACGAGATAAACGATTATCTTAAAAATAAGATTGATCTTACCTCTGTTTATAGAACTCTCAGTCTTTTGATTAAATCTGAAATGGTCAATGTCATATTGTTCGGTGAAGGAAAAAAAAGATATGAGTTAAAAAACAAAAATGAGCACCATCATCATTTAGTTTGCGAAAAGTGCGGAGATGTAAAAGATGTAGAGATGAAAGAAAGTTCTCTCTTGAAATCAGTTGAAGAACGATCAAAATTTGTGATAAAGAAACATAACCTAGAATTTTTTGGACTTTGTCCGGATTGTCAATAATATGCTGACACAAATAATCATAGCCAATATTTTTATAAGTCTATTATCTTTAAGCGGTGCGATCATGATCCTGTGGAAAAAAATGCTTACTAAAAACATTATCCCTTATTTAGTGTCTTTTGCTGCAGGAGTAATATTGACGACAGCTTTTCTTGATCTTTTTCCTGAAGCTGTCGAGCAAGCGGAAAGTCTTGGACTTGATATTAACATCTTTTTGCCGGCATTTTTGGGGGTTATCACATCATTCTTTATCGAAAGATTTCTTTTATGGTTTCATCATCATGAACATACTCACGGGATAAAACCGACCATATTCTTGATTATTATTGGTGACGGAATTCATAACTTTATTGACGGAATTACCATTGCCGCCACTTATCTTGCTAATCCAACTTTGGGACTAATGACCACAGTTGCTATCGCCGCCCATGAAATTCCTCAGGAAATTGCCGATTTTAGTATCCTTGTACATTCAGGTTTAAGTAAAAAAACCGCCCTTATCGTCAATGGGCTTTCGGCCCTTACAGCTGTAATGGGTGGAATATTAGGATTTTATTTTATAAATAGTTTTAAAGCAGGTCTACCAATACTTTTGGCTTTTTCGGCCGGAATATTTATCTATATTTCTTGTTCAGATCTTATCCCTGATCTTCATCGCGATTATAAGGAGCAAAAAAAATGGATCCAAGCTTTGCCGTTTGTTGCCGGGATAGCACTTATGTACGTTCTTATGCTCCTGCTTAGAGAAAACTAACTGCCATTCAATAAATCATTTATTTTTTGGGAAGGTAAAAATATACATGAAAATGCCTGTGATAAGCATTCCTAAAAAAACAACGGAAAAAATCGGACTTAAGTTATTGTGAATATATCTGACCAAACCCAAATCGATAAAAGTAAACTTTTTGGCGATGAATGTATATTTAAGTAACATCCCGGTTAAAGCCATAAGCAAACCGACCACAGATATTATCAGTACTAAAATCCGATGGAACTTTCTGGATAAAATATATAAATTAGTCATTATCATCTTCTCTCTCCTTTTCATTTTTTCCTGAACTTTTAATTGATTTTATATCATTTTGGATCCTAATATTTGTTTCGGTAATATTGACAATTTCGTTTAACTGTCCGATCTTTAGTTTTTCAAGTTCCCCATTGGCAATTATAGAGTGAGAGCCTTTTCCACCTTGGGTTGAATAAGCACTTGTGGCGTCTTGACCACAGTAAGGAATGATCCTGTCTTTTCCACCAGGATGAAGAATCAAATATTGGCTAACGTCATAAACTGAATTGTTGATGATCAGCCAACAATCAACTTCTGATCCATGTTTTGAAATTTCCTCAACCGTCAAGTTTGTACTGATATTTTGGGAAGGATTAATTTTTTGGGTAGTTATTTTACCTTTGGAACCTTCTTCAAATTGATTTTGTAAATTTTTATACTGACTAACAAAAAAAATAGTTAAAAAAACAACAAAGACAGACCCAATAATTCCAATTACCAATTCATTCTTTACGTTCATATTTATATTATAAGTGAACAAGTTTGAAAAATATCTGAAATTTAGAGAAAGTACCGCTGAGAGGACTTGAACCTCCACGCCTTATTAGGGCACAGGTTCCTAAAACCTGCGTGTATGCCAATTTCACCACAGCGGCTTTTTCAAAGAATAACCCAATCCGACCAATACTACTAATAAGCAAATAAATGAAAAAATAATCAAATTATTTAATCATTTGTTTTATATTTTACCATTCATTGGCAGTATTTGTTTATTTGTAGTATTGGTAGTATTTTGCTTACATTATATCAAGAAGTTAGCCTCTTTTCTTAACAGGAGCCTTTCGAGCGATCTTCTTTCCTTGCGAGAATAACACTATCAACATCCAGACCAAAAATATCAAGGAAAAAATGGAATGAAGATGATTTGTTCATACATCAGTTGTATCAAAGAACACGAAAACTGATGCGGAGTATATTCTCTTGAAAGATTCTTTTATTATCTTCCCAAGAGAAAGTTAAGAATTTTTTGGAAAAAGCCAATCTTTGGCGTTGGTTCAGCAACAAGTGGTAGATTTTGTTCTACAACTGACGGGACAACCACTGTTGGAACTACATTTCCACCACCGGTTCCTTGTTTTTTCAGTACGATGGAAGGAACGACACTACCGGTATCTCTAGATCCCGTATAAGTCAATGTCGAAGTTCCTCCGCCTCTGCCGACTACGGCTGACCATTCTCGAGACCAGTCGCCCGGCATACATCCATTTACTCCCTTAACAGCAAAATAATATCTGGTACCTGGATTCAAATGGCCTACCGTATAGTTATTGGTATCAGCGATGTTTGCTGCGCCGTAGATATAATTACCGGATGAAGTTCCAAAACCGATGGTGTATTTATTAGCTCTGGTTGCCTTTAACCAGTTGAGTCTGACTTCCCCGGCTCCGGTAGCTTTGGGTAATAAAGCGTGATTTGGCTCATATAAAACTACTTGAGCTGGTTTTTCATTGGTACAGCCAGGAGTGCCGGCTGCATAACCAAAAATAAGATTAAAATTATGAGGAACAACCACTAATAAAGCGAAAACGAAAACCACCAAGCCAATCCTGAAAAGTACGTTTTTCATAAATTTGTATCTAAATTGTAGGTTATATGCTACAATTACCAGTGTAATTAGTTAATTTAATTTTGTCAAGGGCAATTATGAAACTAGTCATTATCATTCCCTGCTATAACGAAGAAAAAACCCTTCCGGATGTTCTAAGATCAATTCCAAAAAAAATTTCAGGCATAAATAAAATCGAAACGGTCGTCATCGACGACGGCTCAACCGATAAATCCGTGATTGTAGCAAAAAAGTTTCACGTGACTCATATTGTAAGGCATAAAAGAAACAAAGGACTAGGCGAAACATTTCGGGACGGACGGGATGCGGCACTACATTTAAAAGCGGATATTATCGTCACGATCGATGGAGATAATCAGTTTGACGCATCGGAAATACCGCTTTTAATAAAACCTATTCTTCAGGAAAAAGCGGATATGGTTACCGGTTCGCGATTTTTGGCAAAAAAAAGCATTCGTCATATGTCACTACTTAAATATATTGGAAATAAATTATTTACCCGCTTAGTAAGTTTTCTCGTGAATGGTAAATTTACCGATACGCAATGCGGGTTTCGTGCTTACAGTAAGGAGGCGGCACTACGGTTAGTCGTCTATGGTGATTTTACATATACGCAGGAAGTGTTTTTAAACTTGATTGACTTAGGGTTGATTATCCAGGAAGTCCCAATCTCTGTAAAGTATTTTCCGGGCAGAAAATCAAAGATATCAGGCTCTCTCTGGGAATATGGAAAGAGCAGTATGGCGATCATCGCCAGAACTACGCGCGATGTCCAACCGATGAAATTCTTCGGGATTCCCGCTGCCATTCTGACTTTTTCTGGAATTGCCCTTGGAACCTTTATGTTCATTCGCTATATAGTGCTTCATAAAACATCGCCGTACAAGACATTTATTGGTGTAGCTCTTGGACTTATGATGATAGGGATATTACTTTTTTTTCTGGCACTTATTGCTGATATGCTCAAGGAATTTCGGCATAATCAGGAAAGAATCATATATTTATTGAGAAAACAGAAATACAAAATATAATTATGAATATTGGAATTTTTGGAATAGGCGAAGTCGGATCGGCAGTTAAAAAAATCGTTGAAAAGAAACACCGTGTTTTTACTAAAGATCGAAAAAATGATTTTATAAAAAAACAGAAGATTGATGTTCTTCATATATGTATACCATATGGTAAACAATTTATAAAAATCGTTATTAAGGCAATTAAAGACTACACGCCAACCCTTACAATCATAGAATCAACTGTTGCTCCCGGTACAACTGATAAAATTTATAGAAAAACAAAAAGTCTTATCTGTCATTCCCCCATCAGAGGTGTCCACCCGAATTTATATCAGGGAATAAAAACTTTTATAAAATATATTGGCCCGGCTTCGCTAACCACCGGTAAAAAGGCGGAAAAATACTATAAAAAGTTAGGTTTAAAAACAGAGGTATTTAAAAATGCCAGGACGACGGAAATCGCCAAGCTGATGGATACAACATATTATGGCTGGAATATTATCTTTCAAAAAGAAATGGCGATGATCTGCAATAAAAACAAAATTTCTCTTGAGGAAGCCTATACGAAATGGAATGAAACCTATAACGAAGGTTATAAAAAACTAAAGATGCCTCACGTGGTCAGACCGGTCCTAAAAAATTATCCCGGCAAAATCGGCGGCCACTGTGTTATTTCCAATTGCCAAATTCTTAATGAAACTATAGCTGATCCGATTTCAAAAATTATTCTTAAGCAGAATAAAACCTACAAATAAAATGTTTACTGATAAATTCAGATTTTTTAAAATAATTCTTCCCCTCTTTATTATTTTCGCCGTAGTTATTTATGGAGAGGTAAAAGGACCACTTCTCTATCCTGGCTTTTTGGAAGCAGAGAAAAATCCGCAGCAAT
>JANLIS010000086.1 GCA_024653985.1 Candidatus Roizmanbacteria bacterium | reverse complement strand
CTTGACAACCTCTTAAACGTACGTTAATATGTACGTATATGGACCAAACAACGACTATTTCCATTACTGAAGCGAGAAAAAGACTTTTTCAAATTGCTAAAGACGTACAAACTCCTGGTCGATCTTATACTTTAACCGAAAAAGGAAAACCAAAGGTTACTCTTATTTCTTTTGAAGAATACGACAGTTTAAAAGAAACAATTGAAGTGTTAACAGAATTTCCTAATTTGAAAAAGGACATGGAAGAAACAGAAAAAGCGATCAAAACAGGTGAATATAAAAATTGGACAACACTGGAAGATCTTTTAGGGAGAGAGGGGTTCGTCTTTCATGATAAATCCTCAAATAAATATGAAGTTTCAAATAGCACTAAAACCAAGAGTCGAAAAAGAGCTTGAAAAATTACCAAAGGCCGATTACTACCGAATTCTTTCAGCCTTTTCAATATTATCAAATAATCCTTTTATTGGTAAAAAAATGTTGGGAGAATATTATGGATGCTATAACTACAGAGTTTGGCCTTATAGAATAATTTATCAAATAGAGAAAAAACAATTATTTGTACTCGTGCTCCAAGTAGGTCATCGTCAGGGAATTTATAAATAGTTGAGACTACATATCTTTCATCATTTTTATCCTGTTTCCATACCCTAAAATCGTATCTTTGTAGGTTATAAGAGGTGGACAAAAATAGTCCATAAAGTTATAAAGTCTATAAAGCCCATAAAGTCATAAATTAATACTTTACAAACTTTAAAAACTTTATGAACTTTATAAACTGGCCACATTAAACGATTTGCCTGCTGATGAGCGACCACGGGAACGTTTGATTAAATACGGCGTTGAATCGCTGTCTCTTCAAGAACTATTATCATTAATCTTTGGTCGGGGAGTAAAAGGAGAATCAGTTGTTAATATTTCTCAAAAATTAATAAGTACTTTTGGTTCGTTAGACCAACTGTCTGAAGCATCAATTGAAGAATTAAAAAAAACCAAAGGATTAGGTTTAGCTAAGGCCTGTCAATTGAAAGCCTGCTTTGAAATTTCTAGGCGATTAGTTAAAGAAGAAAGTTCAAACAAAAATAAAAGTGTAATTGTTAAATCTCCGAAAGATATCTTTCCTCTCTTTAAAGAAAAAATAATTAATTTTCACAAAGAATATTTTATGGTTGTATCCTTGGATAGTCGTAATAAGATCATCAGTATAGATATTGTTTCGATCGGAACGTTGAATTCAAGTTTGATCCATCCCCGGGAAACTTTTGAGATAGCGATCAAAAATCATGCCGCGGGAATTATTATTTGCCATAATCATCCATCGGGCGAACTAAAACCATCAAAAGACGACTTGATCGTTACAAATAATTTAGTTAGATCAGGGCAACTATTAGGGATAGAGATAGCAGATCACCTGATCATTTCAAAGAAAAATTATTTTAGTTTCAAAGAAAAGAAAATTATTTAATCTCTTGCAAACAAAAACTATTTTTTTATTTCAAATTGATCAAATATTTCCTTCGGTTCCTGCCAAAAAATTTCAACACCAGAAACATGGGAAACGGGCGGACCTTTTTTTAGTAATTCGATTATTTGGTCTACCTTCTCTTTTTCTCCTTGTATTTGAGCCTCAACTCCACCACCCGCTCCATAAATATCCGGGTGGTTATTGACGTTTCTAACCCAACCGGTCACCCCAATAATCTTCGCTTGTATCTTTGTCCAGGCACGAAAACCAACCCCAACAACATCGCCTTTAATGTAGAGATGAACTTGTTTTAGCATAATTTATTATATATAAAATTTCTAATTTCTAATTAACTTAATTAACCTAAAAAATGTCCAATTCACAATTTTGGTCATTGGGTATTATTTAGATCAATTAGAATAATTAGGTTAATTAGGTCAATTAACATTTGGATCAACCTCCTTCGCTCTCCTCAAATAATCCGCCGCCTTATTTTTGTCCCCTTTGGCTAAATATAGCTGATAAAGACTATATAGAATATCCCTTGCTTTTAGGTTAATAGTTAGTTGTTGTTCAAGATTATTGATCAGAGCTTTTTTTTTATTTTCTTCCGAGTTGATCTCTGCTCTAATAGATTTTCCATAGATATTATCATGCATTCTTAAAATGTTTTGATAGTCAGGCAGATCTTTTATCTTATGTAAAAAATTGATGGTTGCAGCTCTGTCATTATTGACAAATCCAAAAAAATATGGAGAAATCAACTGACTAAAAACTAAATTTAAAAATAAAAAAGCAAAAAGCAAAATGACAAATAAAAAATTTAATATTTTTGATTTTTGAAATGTATCTTTGATTTTTGATCTGTAGTTTTGATCTTTGATATTTTCTTGCTGTTTCATAGGCGCATATATTATATACTTTTTTAATGGACGAGATTGACTATCAAATTTACATTGACAGATTGGTTACAATAAGTTTGGCAAGCTTAGCTGCTATTTTGGCTGCCGGATTGACCTTAGTTCTCATTTATTTGGTGGTGATCTATTTTCGTCTAAAAAAAAGAGAACAAATATCTTTAGAAATGGTGACTCTTGAGGTCAAGTTAGCTAAAGAAAATGAGATAAAGATCGATGCGGCTGATCAAATGTTCTCTTCTTTTTCATCATTAAAGAAATCGGGATTTTTTTCCTTTTTGGAAGTAGACGATGTTATATCTTTTGAGATAATCGGAAAGAAGGCAGAGATCAGATTCTATATTTCTGCACCCAATAGGATAATTGACCTTGTTGAAAAAACTATCTATGGTTATTATCCAATGGCCGATATCAGAAAAGTAGATGAGCCGAATATTTTTTCAGAGCAAGGAAAGGTGGTTTTTGGAGGTTTAGTCCAAAAAGAAGCCCCATATATGCCGATTCGTCTTTATCGTGATTTACCAACAGATTCTCTTTCGGCCATTACTTCAGCCCTATCAAAGTTTGATGATAACGAAGGAGGGATTATCCAAATTTTAATTCGTCCTGCAGGCGCAAAATGGAAAAGTTCCGGGAAAAGCTATGTTTCCAGTACCAAGAAAAATGAAGCTAATCCGGAAAAAGCTACCTTTAAAACCGATCCCAAAGTTTTGGAAAAAATTGAAGATAAGTGTTCCAGGTCGGGATTTGAGACAATGATCCGCTTTGTTGTGACCGCCCCTTCAAAAGATATGGCCGATACACACCTCAAAAACATGAAAAATGCCTTTACCCAATTTAATTCCGACTCAAACAGTTTCAGCGGGACAAAAGATCTATTTAAAGGTGGATTTATGATAGATTTTATTTATAAATTTTTTCCCGTCATAGATATTGATTTTTGGCCTTTTGGTAAATCTATCTCAGTACTTTCTACTGATGAGCTAGCAACTATCTTTCACTTTCCAAATAAAACAGTTGAGACGCCTCACATTCAATGGTTAAAAGCAAAAACCGCTCCTGTTCCGATCGAAGTTCCACAGTCGGGCGGTACTACAGTTGGAAAGGGGTATTATCGTGGCGTTAAGCGTCCGGTTACGATCAGTGTGGAGGATAGAAGAAGACACATATATATCATTGGAAAAACCGGTGTAGGTAAATCAGTTCTTCTTCATGATATGGCCATTCAAGATATTAAGGCAGGTCACGGTGTTTGTGTGATCGACCCGCACGGAGATCTGATTGATGACATTATTAAATATATCCCCCCCGAGCGAGCCGAAGACGTAATCTACTTTGATCCATCCGATGTTGAAAGACCTATGGGTTTGAATTTGTTGGAAGCAAAAACCGAAGATCAAAAACATTTTATTACAACATCAATTATTAATTTGATGTATAAACTTTACGACCCCCAGAGAACCGGCATCATCGGACCCCGATTCGAACACGCCGTTCGTAATGCTATGTTGACGGTCATGAGCGAAAAAGGATCAACTTTTGTTGAAATAGTCCGGGTTTTAACCGATCCAAAATATGTCCAAGAACTATTACCCAAGGTTCAAGATCCGATCGTAAGGCGTTATTGGACGGACCAAATTGCCCAAACGTCTGATTTTCATAAATCGGAAGTCCTTGATTATATCGTTTCAAAATTTGGCCGCTTTATTACAAACAAAACCATGAGAAATATTATTGGACAATCAGACTCAGCTTTTGATTTCCGTAGAGTCATGGATGAGGGGAAGATCCTCCTGATCAATCTATCTAAAGGAAAACTTGGTGAGGAAAATTCAAGCTTTTTAGGATTGGTTCTTATCCCAAAGATCTTGATCGCTGCCATGAGTCGTCAGGAAATTCCTGAAGAAAAACGCCGGGACTTTTTTCTATATGTCGATGAGTTCCAAAACTTTGCCACCCCTGATTTCGCAACAATATTATCTGAAGCTAGAAAATATCATTTAAATTTGACCGTCGCAAATCAATTTATCGGACAGATGGATGATGAGGTTAAAAATGCCATCTTTGGAAACGTCGGAACTTTAGTTTCTTTTAGAGTAGGAGTTACTGATGCTTCATATATGCAGCGAGAGTACCAACCGGTTTTTGGTGAAACAGACCTTATTAATATTGAAAGATTTCATGCATATATGAAAACAATTGTTGATAATGAACCGGTTCCGCCTTTTTCTGTAGATATGACCAAGGACATAAAAGCATTTAAAGCCGGTGCAAATGAAAAAATTGCTCAAGCGGTCATTCAATTATCTCGATTGAAATATGGACGTCCAAGGGAGCTGGTTGAAGCAGAGATAAACCAGAGAGCACGCCTATGACAAAATACTACCAATACTACAAATAAACAAATACTACCAATGAATGATAAAATTAAAAAGCAAATAACAAAATTATTGAATCATTTATGTATTAAATTATTTATTGGTCGGATTTGTAGTATTGGTCTGGATTGGTCGGATTAATCTTATGCTTACTAACTTTAGAACAGCCCTTTCGCACAAAACCCATCTTAATTCCAACACCTATCTCTACCACTTTGATCTGATCGAGCCGAAGGAAATAATTTTTAAGCCAGGGCAATATGTGATGCTTAAAGTTCCATCAAGCAAGGGTCCTGTTTCCCGGTTATATTCTATTGCCTCTCAAAATACGGTCACAGACAGTTTCGATCTGATAATTGAAATAGTTCCGGGGGGATTAGCATCTAATTACTTATTTTCGCTCAGTGAAAAAACAGAGGTAATCTTTCAAGGACCGGCAGGAATGTTTGGATTAAAAGAAAATGAAAAAGAAAAAATATTCTTGGTTACAGGAACAGGAATTGCACCTGTGAGGTCGATACTAATATCAAATATCAAAGATCAAATATCAAAGTTACAGATAAAAAATCAAAAATTTAATCTATTTTGGGGATTAAAGAAATTTGAGGACGTCTATTTATTGAATGAATTAAAACAATGGAACAATGAAACAATGAAACAATTTGAATTTAAAATTTGCCTTTCCCGCGAACAAAATCTTGAAATGATTCCAGAAAATGATAAAAAATACTTTGAACTCGGCCATGTTAATTTTTGCTTTGAAAAACAATTTAGCAGTGATTTAAATAGTTTTGATTTTTATTTATGTGGCGGAAGACTTATTGTTGAATCCTTAAAACAATTTTTATTAAATAAAAATGTTCCTGGGGAAAATATTATATTTGAGAAATTCTAAGTATAAATAACAAATAACCAATGACAAATCTACAATTGAATAACAAATCATAAATAGTCAATAACAAAACTGTTTTAGTATTTGATGTTTGTTATTTGTAATTCAATTGTTATTTGAATTTTGTCATTTGTCATTGGGATCTTTCAAAATACGCCTTAAGAATATCTCTTGCTATCGGGCCGGCGACGTCAGACCCCTGTCCTCCTTCTTCGATCAACACTGTCACAGAGATCTCAGGTTTGTCAAAAGGAGCAAAGGCAGTGATCCAAGCATGGGGCATTCCGGATTTTGCGTGTGATTCGGCAGTACCGGTTTTACATGCGGTTTGAATTTTGTTTTTACCGACAGCAAAATCAAATAATGGCCAACCTGTGCCTCCGGTTGAGCAGGCTTGCTTCATTCCTTCGCGAATTAGAGAAATAGTTTTATCTGATATAGGTAATTTTTTACATCCGTTCGACTCACTATGTTCGCTCAGGATGAATTCGCTTGTTCGCGAATTCATTTTTAATAATTGTGGTCGACACAAATATCCGCCATTAGCAAACACATCGGCAACCATGGCCATTTGCAGAGGAGACGTTCCCACATATCCTTGTCCGATAGACAAGTTGTATGTGTCTCCTAAATACCAATTTTCCTTCAAAACCTCTTTCTTCCAAAATGTTGAGGGAATAATCCCTTCAGCCTCATCAAGTCCGATCTCCGTATGTTTTCCGAGCCCAAAAATATCAGACCATTGTTTGATCTTTTCCACACCGGTACTTTCACCGACCTTGTAGAAAAATATATCGTTTGATCTTTTTATTGCTTTGATGACATCAACCATTCCATCAACTTTTCCATATTGTAGGAAATACCAGTTACCAAACGTAGCGGCTCCCGCTTTAATGCTTCCCTGATCATCAATTTCTGTTTTTTCATCAATGGCTTTTTCCTCTAGTCCAGCTGTAGCCACAACTAATTTAAAAATTGACCCAGGAGGGTACGTCCCTTCCGTAACTCGATTAAATAAAGGATTGTTCTTATCAGTCAGATAACCCTGGATATTACTACTTGTATTATCCTCAAAATCTTGAGAATTAAATGAGGGCGATGAAACGCTTGTCAATATTTCTCCAGTCATTGGATTTGTAACAACGATCGCCGCCTTTACATTTTTTATCAGTTCATAGCTTTTCTTTTGCAACTCAAAATCTAGTGCCAATTGAATAGTTTCTCCAGGTGTGGGTGGAATAACATCAACAGTTTTTAAATATTT
>JANLIS010000076.1 GCA_024653985.1 Candidatus Roizmanbacteria bacterium | reverse complement strand
GCGGCTCCAACATTGATGACGGCCACTCCACCGGAAAGCTTAGCTAATCTTTCCTGGAATTTTTCGCGATCAAAATCGGAAGTTGATTCTTTTAATTCTCGTCTTATCTTTTCAACTCTTCCTTCGATTAATTTTTTATCACCCTTGCCCCCGATAATTGAAGTATTTTCTTTGTCTGACTTTACTTTATCGGCACGACCACAGTCAGCTACTTCAATGTTCTCTAATTTTTTACCAAGATCTTCTGAGATGACAGTTCCTCCTGTCAAAATTGCAATATCTTCCAACATCTCTTTTCGTCTATCTCCAAATCCTGGAGCTTTAACAACTAGGGCGTTAAATGTTCCTCGAAGTTTATTGACAACCAATGTTGCAAGAGCTTCGCCTTCGATCTCTTCAGCAATGATCACCAAATTCTTAGAAACTTTAACGAATTTTTCCAAAAAAGGAAGTAGATCGGATACTGCTGTGATCTTTTTATCTGTAATTAAAATATATGCATCCTCAATTTCAGCAACCATCTTATCTGAATCGGTGGCAAAATAAGGAGAAGCAAATCCTCGATCAAATTGCATCCCTTCTTTATGATCAAAGGTTGTCTCTAAGCTTTTTCCTTCCTCAACCGTAACCACTCCATCTTTACCGCCGACCTTTTTCAAAGCTTCAGCGATTAGATTTCCAAGTTCTACGTCACCTGCTGAAATTGTCGCCACATTGGCGGCATCTTTCAAGGTGATGGTCTTGGCCATTTTTTTAAGTTCAGAAACAACATAAGCAGATCCTTTCATTAATCCATTTCTCATTACCATTGGATTTGATCCAGCAGTGATCATTTTTATTCCTTGAGAAACGATCGTACTTGCTAGAATTGTAGCAGTAGTTGTTCCGTCTCCAGCAATATCGGCCGTTTTTGAAGCAGCTTCTTTAACTAACTGTGCTCCCATATTTTCAAATGCATCTTCCAATTCGATTTCTTTAGCAACTGACACACCATCGTGGATTACAGCTGGGCCGCCCCATTTTCGTTCTAATCCAACGTTTCGTCCTTTTGGACCTAAGGTTGTTGCAACTGCCTTACATAACTTATCAACACCATCAAGAAGTTTTTTTCGAGCTTCTGCTCCGTAAATAATTTGTTTTGCCATACTGATTTTATTTTAAATTTTTAATATTATTCAACAATTGCCATGACATCTTTCTGTTCAAGCAATAACCATTCTGCATTTCCAACTTTTACTTCATTGCCGCCCCATTTTTTATAAAGAACTTTCTGACCGACCTTGACGACCATTGCCGCACATTTTCCTTTTTCGTCGTCGCAACATTTATCTCCACAACAATCACTTCCTGGACCAACCGCCATTACCTCACCGACCTGAGATTTTTTATCAACGGAATCTGGAAGGACAATACCTGAAGCAGTCTTTGACTCACTTTCAACTGGTTTAATTAAAACGTAATCAAACAGAGGTTTAATATTACCTGGTGTTTTTGACATAGGAAAAAAATTGGAATTTGTAATTAACTTATAATTTTTATATGATGAAATATACCCAAAAAAAATTCCGTTGTCAAGGGGAAATTATCAAATGAGCAGGATGACTGCTAACAATATGGATGAAACTAATAGCTTGTCAGAAATAGAAAAATTAAAGACTCTTTTGCAGTCGGTTGATCTGCCTGCTAACCTTCACGATAAGGCAGCTGAGCAGATCGAGAGGATTTATCTTACTCTTAAACATGGAGGTAATCTTGCCCAGCTCGACATTACTGCAAAATATGTTGATTGGATAACTAATATTCCATGGAATAAAAAAACTGAGGATATTTTAGATGTTGCTCACGCTAAACAGGTTTTGGAATCAAATCATTTTGGTCTTGAGAAAATTAAACAAAGAATTATTGAATTTATTTCCGTTTTAATTTTACAAAAGAAAGGTGAACATCCAGAACTACGTCGTGCACCAAATCTTTTTTTCGTTGGTTTGGCTGGTACCGGTAAAACCACTTTTGCCAAGTCGGTAGCTGAGGCTTTGGGGAGAAAATTTATTCGTATTCCATTTGGAGGACTCTCCTCTGCCCTAGATCTGCGTGGTCAGTCAAAGACCTCTCCGGAAGCCGAACCTGGCATGATTATTCGATCTCTAAGAAGAGCCGGAGCGATAAATCCAGTTATCTTGCTTGATGAGTTGGATAGAATTACTCCTGAGGCAAAAGCGGCAATCATGGGCGTCCTGATTGAGCTACTTGATCCAGGACAAAATAATAATTTCACGGATTATTTTATTGATTACCCGATTGATCTTTCGCAAGTATTATTTATTGCTACAGCCAACAATACTAATAATATTTCAACAGCCGTTATGGACCGATTGGAAGTAATTCAAATGCCTTCTTATACTGATGAAGAAAAGATCGCCATCGCCAAAAACTATGTTTTTCCCCGTTATATTAAAGAGGTTGGTTTAACTCCGGAAAATATTAAAATTGAAGATTCTGTCTGGATGAAGATAACCCGACCATTGGGATTTGATTCGGGAATAAGAAGTTTGGAAAGAACCGTTGAAGGAATTGCCCGCAAAGTTGCCTATAAAATGGTCAAAGGTGAGGGAACTAGTTTCATTATCAATGAAACAAATGTAAGAGAATATCTCTGAACAAAATAACAAATATCAAATGTCAAATAACAATTGAATAACAAATAATAAATATCAAAACGTTTTAAATATTTGTTATTTGATATTTAAAATTCAATTGATGTTTGTTATTGGTTATTTGTTATTTGCTCATGTATACCGGTCTGCTACTTTTGAAGCGCCATAAGAATAAGGTTTGATCTTCACATCATATCCGCTTCCCCTTATCATTCCGCTTATCTCATTGATCATACTTCTGGTTTCTCCATTGGGTCCGATATCAACGTGGATCTGAATATCATAGCGGGAAATTCC
>JANLIS010000061.1 GCA_024653985.1 Candidatus Roizmanbacteria bacterium | reverse complement strand
GCATTTGCCTTCTTCCAATAGAACCTCTCCCAATATTTAAGCTTCATGATATCAATATCAAAATATACAAGCATCCTGAGATAGAATGGCAGGGAATTTACAAAATGTTTATAAACTTTATATTCAATAGTCTGCTCAACAAGAACGGTCGGCACTTTGGTTTCTGGGATATGAGGCATTACATAAAAGGTCTCCGCATGGATGACATCAAATTTTTCCGAACGAAGCAATTTATTTATGATCGTTTTTGCTTCGTCGGAATAATTTCTTACAACAAGAAATGGAGATGATGAAAAAATTGTTTTAAAAATATTTTTGAACTGCCATGGAGATGAAGGTCTTTTACATAAGTATATATTTTTACAATACTTTTTTAAATAAGACTCATATTTTTTTTCTTCGTCATTCTTATACAAGGCTACCAATGTTATTTCATTATTCTGACTCAAATACTTTAAGAGATTATAAGTTCTTATTTGACCGCCTGATGACGGGGGATAGGGAACATAAGGAGTAACCATCAGAATTTTCATAAGTGGAAAAGAGTGAATTTTTCGTTTTCAAAAATTATTTCAAAATCATTTTCCATCGTTTTGATCTGTCCTTCATTTGATGTGATCAGATATTTATATCCTAATTTTTTCAAATCCATCGGATCTTTAAAAATAGACGGGGCTCCCCTTCGGTTGGCCAAATACAGTAATGTCGTATCACCGGTTCTGTCCGTGACGATCTTGTCGTCAGGTTGGGTTAAACTATTGATTATATTAGCTTCCTGGACCAACTCTTGAGAATATTGATAATAATCAGCTACTTTATAATAAGAGAAATAAAAAGAAAAGATAAAAAGAGAAAAGACTAAAATTGAGGTAAAAAAAGAATTGATGAAATTTTTTTTGTGTTCAAAAACAAAACTGACGCCGAGCCCTATCATTATTGCCAAAACTGGAAGTATTAAAGTTTGATAATATTCATGCTGCAGGTTGCCGCCTTGAAAAACAAAAATATATGCTAAAGCAGAAAACAAAAAGCTTAAAGATAAATATTTTTTTTGTTTGGATATAACTCCCAAAACAAAAAAGAGACTAAGGTACCCGCCTAAAATAAGGTTGTTGATCCTCTCAAAGAATATCCATCTGAAAAATGACGGCCTGAACATAATGCTCTTCAAACCTTGGCTGGTATTTACAGAAGTGAATAACCAGTCAGATACGGGAATTCCTTCAGGGAAATTTTTTATATACGTCCTCCAATATATCAAGGGTATAAATGTGATCAGGAAATACAGATAAAAATCAAATTTTTTTATCAAACTTAATTTGTATTTTCTATAAAAAAGAACGAGGATAGGTAATAGATAAAATATTATTGTTGGTTTGATAAGAAGAGCACAAGCAAAAAGAATGCTAGATAATAGATAATAGATGATAGATAAAACACCCTTTGTTTTGTGTTCAACGTTTAAATAAAAAAAGAATATTGCCATCATGGTAAAGGCCATGGCGGTTGTTTCCGGTAGGATCACACGGGAAAAAAATACAAAAAACGGAAAAATAGCATAGGTTATGGAGGCAATTATTGCTGATATCCGGCTGCTTTCCTTAAGTAGTAGGTAATAAATTATGGAAATTACGATCATTGAAAAGATGATTGAGGTTAATCTTCCCCATATTTCCAACGGAAAAACCGGAAACGTTTTATACAGAACGGCTACGATGGCATTGTAAATAGGGAACTCCACCATTCTGTATCCATTTGGATTATTAAAACCAGATTGGACATTGGATAGATCATCATAAATAGGATGGAACATATCTATACCATTTTTTACAAAATTACGTGAAACCGCTGCAGTATCAACCTGACGCCATGAATGAAA
The DNA here is from genome assembly GCA_024653985.1 of Candidatus Roizmanbacteria bacterium. Taxonomy (GTDB): domain Bacteria; phylum Patescibacteriota; class Microgenomatia; order UBA1406; family GWC2-37-13; genus GWC2-37-13. The sequence continues at coordinate 887 of JANLIS010000061.1, read as the reverse complement.
ATCAGCCAAAGGAATGTTAATCTTATAAAGACGGAAAAGTAAGGCAATCGTTAAAATAAAAAAAAGTATTAATAAATCTAGTTTTCTCATAAGTTTTGTTTGTCATCCCCTTGAAGAAGGGGATCCAGACATCCTGGATTCCCGCCTACGCGGGAATGATACATATCACTTTTTAATTTTAACTTCAGAATTCAAAGAATAATATCCAATATACAGTCCAGCTATGGTCCAAAAAGTATAGGCGACCTTTGATGCCTCAAAAGCATCAATATATGATGCATTTATAAAAAGGGCAAAAAAACTAAAGATAAATCCATATCCGATCAGTTTTTCATCTATTCCTAAATTTTTAACACTGTTCCAGATCATCTTTATGATCAAAAATAATATATTTAGGAAAGCGATCGTTCCAAACAATCCAAATTCACCAAGCCATCGGAAATAATCTCCATCAGTGGCTTCGGTAATTGACGACGGCCCTGTTCCAAGTAGAGGATTCTTTTTAAAGGCATTAATGGCTCTTGGCCATTCAACTTGAAGACGCGTCGCAAATGAAATGTCTGAAACTACAGTATTAACTGGTCGTAAGTTCGCTGATAGGGTAGCTACATATTTTTCTGTTTCCTTGGCCGTAAGCTCACCTGACAAAGTGGCTTGATCAACTTTATCCTGAACGACTTGATCCCTAAAAGTATCCAAATTGTCTCCCGTTGACTGGTCCTTCAATTTCAAATAAAAAGAACCTGCAGGAAGATCTTTTGTAGTGATCTTTTGACCAATATAAACAGCTCCGGTTCTATCGTCGATCAAAATTCTTCTAACTTGAAATGTTTGTAAAAATCTTTTTGTTATTTCTCCGGTTATAAACATAAGTCCGGCTGTTAGAA
>JANLIS010000059.1 GCA_024653985.1 Candidatus Roizmanbacteria bacterium | reverse complement strand
GTCTAACAGGGTATTATTACTTATTTAAGCTTACTTTTTAGCTCCTCTAATAGTTCCTTAGCTAGTTCTTTGCCACCAAGTCCAAAAGCTAATCCTCCGGCAAGTGATAACATAGCCACTATGCCTGTAAAAAGGATCCTAATGAGATCTTGGGCTACTCCCAATTGATTTAAGACCACCAATACCGTAAAGAACATTATCGTTCCTCTGGTAAAAACAGCCAAACTGTTGCTGGCAGTTGATCCCATCGTCTTGACGCTATGTCTTATCAGATCAGATGTCAAGTTTGAGGCCAATATACCTACAAAAGCAATCACGACGGCCACTACTACATTTGGTAAATAGAAAAGAATCTGATTAACGACCGATGTTGCGCGAGACAGTCCCCAAACCTCAAGAGCTGGGACTAAGAAAACAATGATCAACATCCATTTTAGTATTTCTGACAATACTTCGGTCCAAACATTTACTTCTTCCTTTTTGATCAATTTTGTTTTATGGAACAAAAGGTCAATCTTAGAAAAAGTTACAACTGTCAGTATTAATTGTTTAACGATGCTTCCAATCAGCAGACCTACAACTAAGATCAAAAGACCACCAAACAAATTAGGCATGTAATTACCAAAATTTTTGAAGAAATCAAACAATATCGTATTAATTAATTCGATCATAATTAATTATCACCCCCTAATCATAATAACTTATAACTTGAATGACAATTCAGTCTATATTGTCCCAAAATTTAACATCAACCTTGTTATCTTCAATTAATATCGAAAAAACAGCTACCTTTAGTTTATAATCTTCAAATTTATTTTTCAACAAATAAAACTGGGCTGTTTTTTTTATATGATAGATCTTTCTTTTATTAACCGCCTCATATGGTGCACCATGATTTAAATTTGATCTGGTTTTTACTTCAATAAAATACAGGCAGTGATCTTTTTTGGCAATAATGTCAATTTCACCTAATCTGGAGCGAAAGTTTTTTTCAAGGACAGAAAAGTTATGAGACTTTAAAAAGTCTATAGCAAAATTTTCACCGATTTTACCTAGATTTTTCTGGTAAAGGCTCATGGGTGGTGGGCTTCTTTTTTACTTGATACAGTTTAGTTCTTACTTCTTGTTCAGTCAGATTTTTAATAAAATACAACTTAGCTTTTTGATAAGATGATTTTTTTACCAATTCCATTTTAGCAATATAAGGAGATGATAAAGGAATTACTTTTTCTACTCCAATACCAACCTTTGAGATCTTTCGAACGGTAAACATTCTGTTTGCTTCACTATCACCTTTAACCTTAGTAATTATTCCTTTAAAGATTTGGATTCTTTCTTTATCACCTTCTTTAAGTTTATAGTCGATAGAAACAGTATCTCCGACCTTATATTTTGTTTCTTTGTAGAGAAATGAGTTTGCCATGAATTTAAATATTAAATCTTAAATGTTAAAGGTTAAATAAATATTAATGATTAAACGTTTAAAATTTAAAAAATTAATACGTTTAATATTTCTTTAAAAATTAATATTTAATCTTTAAGATTTAACATTTTATCAGTTATTGTTCTTTTTTACAAGCCTTAAGAAATGCTACAAATATCGGGTGTGGCCTTAGCGGCCTGCTTTTATACTCCGGATGCCCTTGAGTACCAAAGTAAAAAGGATGAGCTGATTCTGGCAGTTCAATTATCTCAGCTAAATTCTCAACAATTGACCTTGCGCTAATGGTCAAACCATTTTTTTCAAAATCTTTTACAAATTCATCATTAAATTCATATCTATGTCTATGCCTTTCGCTAGTGTCTTCTGTTCCATAAATCTGAAATGCCTTTGTATCTTTTTTTACTTTTGCATCCCAAGTTCCAAGTCTCATCGTGCCGCCATATGATCTTTTATCCATATATTTTTTCTGGGCAGGCATCAAATGAATAACGGGATGTTTTGTTTTTGAATTATTTTCATTGGTATTGGCGTCGGACCAACCTAAAACATCACGGGCAAAAGCTATAACGGCAAGCTGCATACCATAACATAAGCCCAAATATGGAATTTTATTTTCTCTTGCGTATGATGCTGCGGAGATCATTCCTTCAGCCCCTCTTTCACCCCATCCGATAGGAACGATAAGTCCATCCGGTTTACCAATAATCTCTACTCCTTGTTTTTCAACTTTTTCAGCATCGATCCAATGTGTTTTAACTTCAACACCTATCTCAAAAGCACCGTGGTTGATCGCATCAAATAATGCCGCATACGAATCACGTAGCTGATAATCTCCAGTTCCAAAGTATTTGCCAACGATAGCGATATTTATAATTTTTTCTTTCTTTGAATAAACATTATCTATCAATTTCTTCCAATCGGTAAGATCAGGTTTTGTCACCTTAAGTTTTAGTGATTTCAGAATTTTTTCTGATAATAATTGCTTTTCCAAGATCAAAGGTACCTCATAAGGATGATGGGCATCAGGATTTGAAATTATATTTTCTGGTTGGACATTACAGAATAACGCAAATCGTTCTATCCTTCTTTTATCCAATAATTTTTCTGACCTTGCAACAATAAAATCAGGCTGAATACCCATCGAATTTAGAGTCCTGACTGATAATTGAGTCGGTTTTGTTTTTGGTTCACCTAAATGATTCGGAGTTGGCACATAAGAAACGTGGACATGAATTACATCACTGGGATTTTTCAAAGTCAGGATCCTTGATGCCTCGTAATAAAAAATGTTCTGATACTCCCCTGCTGTTCCACCTAGTTCAATAACAACGATGTCGGCCTTTTTCTTTTTTCCGAGTAGATTTATTCTGTCAATAATTTCATTGGTGATATGCGGAATTGCTTCAACGTCTTCTCCGTTATATTCAAATCTTCTTTCTCTATCTATAACTGTTTTATATATCTCTCCTATTGTTACAAAATTATCTTTACCCATGTCTTCGTTCAAGAATTTTTCATAAGTTCCAATATCCATATCTGCCTCAGTTCCATCTTCACACAAAAATACGTCTCCATGTTCAATTGGATTGATTGTTCCTGCATCAATGTTCAGATAATTCTCAAATTTTAGGGGAGCAACTCTGTAGCCTGCTTGTTTTAGAAGAAGAGAGATAGAAGCGGCAGTAATACCTTTACCGATTCCTGAAATAACGCCGCCGGAAATAAATATGTACTTCATAA
>JANLIS010000044.1 GCA_024653985.1 Candidatus Roizmanbacteria bacterium | reverse complement strand
TCGGCATTCTGACTTTTTCCAAGGGCAAGTCTTGTTGTGATTAGGCCGGCTCTTTCCAAGCTGATGGCAGGCAATTCTTTATCTTCAATTTTAAATTGTTTTTCGTGCTTAGTCAGTAGTTTATACCCTTCTTTGGCGAGGTCAAAGTATTCTCTGGCGATCCCGGTATCGTGATAAAAAACTGAGTTAAAAACTATTTTTTGGGCAATAACATTAATCTTATCCATCAAATATTTGGCATTATCATAATAATTTTCTAAAATAAATATTTGATTTTTCTCTAAAGTTTTCAGATTCCATGGACCAAATTGACCGTGATATTTACCGATGATTTTCTTGTATGTGTCCTTGAACTTCACTAAGTGATCGACCTGATGATCACCAAAAAAATTATCAGGATCCAACAGGAGCGGGGTGACGTCAATTTTATGACCGTCTTTGGCAGATTGAATGATTACTTTGTCGAATATCATATACGAATCTTAATTAACCTAATTGATCTAATTACTCTAATTGATCTAAAAAATACCCAATATCCAATTGGGTATTGGGATTTATCTAGGTTAATTAGGTCGATTAGAAATTAGAAATTTATTTATGCTATTCCTCAACATCATCGCCTCATCTCGTGGGTTTTTGGCAAATATTATTCCCCGGGAAGAATTAATTATCAATCCTCGTTTTTTAGAATTTAGTCCCGCCTTTAAAGTTGCTTGAAGATCTCCTCCCTGAGCGCCAATTCCGGGGATAAGCAACGTCATATCCCCCACTATCGATCTCACCTCTTTAAGTTCTTGCGGGTAGGTAGCCCCAACAACTAACATGCAGTTTTTGTTCTTGTTCCATTTTTCGGCGACGTTTTTAGCAACTATTTTATACAAAGTCGTATCCCCTACCTTCAAATCCTGAAACTCTCCAGCCCCTGAGTTTGAAGTTCGACATAGTACAATAACTCCTTTATCTTTCATCTCTAAAAATGGTCTTATAGCCTCTTCTCCTAAGTAGGGTTGGACAGTCACCGCATCGGCTGAAAGGTAAGTAAAAATAAATTGAACATATCCTTTGTTTGTGTTGCCAATATCCGCCCGCTTGGCATCAATGATGATCGGAATTTCCGGATATTTTTGTACCAAATAATCACAAGTGTCTTTTAAGGCATTTATTCCTTCATGTCCTATAGACTCATAGAAGGCAGTGTTCAACTTGTATGAACAAACAAGGTCGGCAGTGGCTTCAATTATCGACTTGTTGAACGAAAGGAGGGACAGATACTGTTCGGTTGGAGTTGAAATTGGATATTTTTTTTCGCCCGAAGAAATCTTTTCAATATCTGAATCCAATCCGACACATACCAAAGATTTATTTTTCTTAACGATCTTATCCAGTTTTTCTTGAAAGGTCATCATAAAATGACACTACATTATAATGTTATAATGTAGTAATTTATTAATTTTTCTTTTTTGACTCCAGATATTTTCTTCCGTGTCCAATACTTGTATTGATTGGGATATTTTTTTTACAAAGTTCGCAACCCGCCTCATCAAATGCCGATGCCTTTAAAACTCCCAAGGCACTGAATGGTCCCCCGACCACCTCTGAGGTCACGTGTTCCGGGTCACGATTGACCATGACACA
>JANLIS010000009.1 GCA_024653985.1 Candidatus Roizmanbacteria bacterium | reverse complement strand
CCCTTTCTTTAAGGGGATGACAAACATGAATATGAAAAAAATAATAATAAAGATTTTATCACTGGCAATTTTGTTTATAGTCTTACCGATCTTTATTAGAACCGTTAACGCCGCCAGTTTAAAATTTGATCAATCAACGGTTTCAACCACAAATGGCGGGACTTTCCAAATTAATGTAACTGTTGATCCGGGGAGCGATTCTTTAAGTTCGGTTGACGCTTATGTCAGTTTTGACAGTTCCCTTTTAAAGGCGACGGTTGTGACCGCCGGAACCTTATTTCCAACCGTATCCAATGATATCTCAACTGCAGGTAAAGTTTATATTGCCGGCATGGTAAATGACCCCGCGTCTTCAATTTCAGCATCCGGCACATTGGCGACGATTACTTTTCAAGGATTAAAAGACGGAACAGGAACCTTATCTTTTGACTGTAACACCTCAAAAATTATTAAAAACGATATTAATGCTTCAAACGTAATTGTTTGTAGTACAAACGGAACTTCGGCGGTCACGATCGGAAGTGGGGGCGGAGGGTCAAATCCAACTGCGACGCCAGCTCCGGGGGCACCGACGTCAGCACCAGAAGAACTGCCTCAGAGTGGAGTGTTTGATAATGTGGCAAATATTGCTATTCCGGGGATTATACTGTTATTATTAGGTAGTGTATTAAGGTTAGTGTTATAAATCAGTATTTAGTATCTAGTGTTTAGTATTTTGTTTTTTATACTAAATACTTTATACTTCATACTAGATACTAATATCATGAACAACCCTGTCATCAAAAAAACGGCAGCAATTATAGTCGGAATAATGGTCTTTATCGGTTTGGTCGTTGGTTATTTTGCCATTTTTGGTACCCGTGCCGCTGATTTTGAACCACGCGATGTAATCGTATCCAATATTGAAAAAAATTCTGTTCGAGCCACTTGGGCAACTGGGGTTGACACTCAAGGAGTAGTTGAATATGGAACCACTCCAACAGCTTTAAATTTTTTTGCTCCAGAGGCAACTAAAGGCAAAACTCATACTATAGATTTGACCCTTCTTTCCCCGAATACAACTTATTATTTTGATGTCAGGGTAGGTGATACCAAGTATGATAATGGAGGTGTCCCTTGGACTTTTACAACCAAAGGAGCAGAGAGTTCTGTTGCTTCCCCAACAATTGCCCCGACCAAGGCGGCCTCAGACGCTCAACCAACCCCATTCCAACAACTTAAGATATCTGATGGGACAGAAGGTTGTACGGAAACTGATTGTACTCTGATCAAGGCAAAATTAGGTAAAGGTTGTTCAACCCAAGACTATTTCAAGTGTGTAAGAAAACTAACACCAACCCCATAAGTAAACAGTTAAATCTTAAATCTTAAAGGTTAAATAATTGTCATCCCCGTGAAAACGGGGATCCAGGAATGCTTGGATTCCCGCCTCCGCGGGAATGACATTTTATTTGCTATTTAATATTTCTTTGACCTTTAATATTTAATCTTTAAGATTTATTTAATAATTAATATTTAATATTTAATAATTCGCTTACATTATCTTTCCCGGTACTAGAAGATTGAATAAGAACCTGACTGCTGGCATTAAGATGCCACTTAACATTGAACTGCCTCCAATGGGGAATATAAGCATGATCAAAAAGATCATTCCAAATCTTTGAAGCGATGACCATTCACGCGCTTTTTCTTCCGGTAGAATTCCTTCTACAATTTTAAAACCGTCCATCGGATGGATCGGAAGTAAATTAAAAACACCCAAAAGAATATTCATTTGGATCATGGGGACAAAAATCAAACTACCTATAATAAGCATAAAATCAAGTTGTAAAATTATGAACAGTTTAAGTAATAAGGAAAGTATTATAGCCAAAATAAAATTAGAGCTTGGACCGGCTATTGATATAAGCGCAGCATCCCGCCTGGGGTCCTTTAGATTATAAGGATCAAATTGTACCGGTTTACCCCAACCAAAGCCAAAAAGTAGCAGAAAAATCATCCCGACGTTATCAATATGGACTAAAGGATTGAGTTTTAGTCTACCCTGAAGCCTTGGAGTTGGATCACCTAGATAGTCGGCTACCCAAGCATGGGAAAATTCATGGATAGTAATAGCAATAAGAAGTGAAAAAAGAGTAAATATGAAAAGTAAGGGATTGGAAAAAAGATAAGAGATCATATATAAATTTCTAATTTCTAATTTCTAATTGACCTAATTAACCTAAATAAGTCCCAATTCTCAATTGGCGATTGGTTATTTTTTAGATCAATTAGAATAATTAGATCAATTAGGTTAATTTAATAATTGTTTTTTAAGATAGTTTATGATATCATAAAACTTAGTTTTAATTGAAAGTTTAGTAAAAAAATATGACATTTGGTTGTTATCATTGCGGAAAAGGACTACTTTACGGTCGTTCCCACACCCATCACAGAGGTGTTGCTGGAGGACGATGGAAAAAAAGAGCTCCAAAAACTCAAAGAATTTTTAAAGCTAACTTAGTTCGACTGAGCATTATTGAAAAGGGAAAAGCGATGAGGATTAGATTGTGCACAAAGTGTTTAAAGAGGATTCGAAAAGACATGACCGATGGTAAGAAACCATTTTTGACATTGGCTTCGATCAAGAAAGAAATGAATGCTAAGAATAAAGAAACTAAGGCAGTAGAAGATGCGAAGGTAAAGGCTAAACCAAAGAAAGTAAAAGCTCCTAAGAAAACCTCATAACTGTTAAATTGATCTAATTACCTAATTAGTCTAATTGACCTAAATAAACCCCAATTTTTTAATCCCCAATTGATACTTGGTCATTTTGTAGAAATTAGATCAATTAGGTTAATTAGAAATTAGTACTCAATTTTGACCAGCTCATCCTTCTCTTCTCTATACAATTGTCTCTTTTGTTCGATAGATCTTTGAGTAAATACAACCCCATTAAGATGATCAACTTCGTGTTGAATAATTATAGCTTCGAAACCGGAAAACCATTTTAGGTATTTTTTTCCAGTGAGATCTTGATAATTAAGAAATACCCGATCAGCCCGTTTTACCGGCCCCCAGATACGGGGGATAGACAAACAACCTTCCAATTTTACTTTCTTTTTGCTTTTTTTTGATTTAACCTCCGCGGTTTTCCCGCTCCGCTCCTCAACCGCGGAGGTTTTTACAACCTGCGGGTTAATAAATACTTTAGTTTTTGATTTTTCAGTTGGTTTAATGATGAATATTGATAGGTCCAATCCGACTTGATTGGCAGCAAGTCCAACGCCTGGAGGATCATCTTGAGCAATTAAAACTTGTTCCATATCAGAAACAATTTTTTTGATATGATTATCAATATCAATAACTGATTTAGTAGGGGATGAGAGGACATTGTTTGGAACGGTAACGATTTTCATATGAGATTATTATATAATATATAAGTCAATTTCTAATTTCTAATTAACCTAATTAACCTAAACAAATCCTAATTTCTAATTAGTGCTTGGTTATTTTTTAAATTAATTAGAATAATTAGATTAATTAGGTTAATTTAATATGAAATTATCCCTTTGCATTGCAGTTTACAATGAAGAAAAGAATCTTCACTATCCACTGGACTCAGCAATAGATATTGCTGATGAGGTGATAATCGTTGATGGTGGTTCGACCGATCGAACGATCGAAGTGGCTAAATCCTATGGGAAAAAGATCAGAATAATTAACTCAGATAATCCGGTCATGTTTCATAAGAATAAGCAGAAGGCGATTGAAGCGGCCCAAGGGGAATGGATCTTACAATTAGATGCGGATGAAGTATTATCAGAAAATTTAAAGAAGGAAATTAAGTCGATCGTCTGGAGGCAAACCTCCGCGGTTGAGGAGCGAAGCGGGAAAAACGCGGAGGTTAATCAACTTGTGGCATATAACCTCCCTCGCAAGAACTGGTTTTTGACAGGATTTTTAATGAAAGGCGGACAATATCCCGACTACACTATCCGTCTATACAAAAACGGTTTTGCCAAGTTTCCTTGTAAAGACGTTCATGAGAACGTGGAAATAATTCAAAAGTCAAAAGTCAAAAGTGAAGATAACAATGAAACAATGAAACAATTAAACAATGGAACAATTGGATTTCTAAAAAACCCAATACTTCATTATGCTGATCCTGATTTTTCTAGATATTTAGCCCGTTGGGACAGATATACAACTGCCGAGGTAGAAAGAATGCCAAAGGATATGAAACTTAATTTTTTTAGTTATTTTGTTTGGAAGCCCAAAATGACATTTTTGATGATGTATTTTCGTCACAAAGGGTTCATGGACGGATTCCCGGGGTTTGTATTTGCATTATTTTCATCAATTAGGTTTTGGGTGATATATATTAAATGGAGAACAAAAAAATTAACCTAATTAATCTAATTGTTCTAATTTCTAAAAAATACCCAATAACCAATTGGAAATTGAGACTTCTTTAGGTTAATTAGGTCAATTAGAAATTAGTAATTTTTTAAGATCCTATCTTAAATTCGACCACCTCTCCGTCTTTCATTTCATAATCTTTACCTGTTATCTGTACCAGTCCTTGTTCTCGGGCTTTTACCCAACCACCACATTTAACGAAGTCTTCATATTTAGCAATATCGGCCTTGATAAACTTTTTTTCAAAGTCAGTGTGGATTGTTCCAGCCGCTTGTGGGGCTAACCAGCCTTTTTTTATTGTCCAAGCCCGGGCTTCTATTTCACCCGCCGTTAAAAAGGAGATCAATCCCAATATTTCATAAGATTTTTTTATCAGTCGGTTCAGCCCCGATTCTTCAAATCCGAACTGTTTCAAGTATTCTTTTTGATCGTTTGGGTCAAGGGCAACGATATCAGATTCCAATTTTGCACATAAATATAAATAATTGTTCGATTGTTTCATTGCTTCATTGTTATTGTTTTTAACAATGGAACCATGGAACAATGAAACCATAATCTCTTTAATCTTTTTTTCCGTTTCTTCTTTATTCTGCAACTGCTGCTCAGAAACATTAAAGACATAGATAACCGGTTTGATAGTAAGCAAATTTAATTGTTTAACAGCAATTTTTTCGTCATCTGTTAGATTAATATCTCTAGCAGGAATACCTTTATTAAGTTGGGTTTTTAATTGTTCAATTGTTTCATTGTTCAATTGTTGTTGATTCTTCTGTAGGGGCAGGTCTTGACCTGCCCTGTTTTTTGGTTGTTTTTCAAGTGTAGCCAAATCAGCCAGGATCAACTCGGTTTCGATGGTTTTTATATCATCAACTGGTTTGATCTTGTCAGAAACATGAACAACATTACCATCTTTAAAAAGTCTGATAACATGAACTATCGCTTCAACTTCCCTAATATGTGACAGGAATTTATTTCCTAAACCTTCTCCCGTTGAAGCACCTTTTACAAGTCCGGCGATATCATAAAATTCTATGACGGCCGGAACGATCTTCGTTGTATTTACGATCTTTGCCAGAACAGGAAGCCTTTCATCGGGTACTTCGATTATTCCAATATTTGGTTCTATCGTACAGAAAGGATAATTGGCTACATTGGCAACTTGTTTCTTAAGCAGGGCGTTAAAAAGAGTTGATTTCCCGACGTTTGGTAGTCCGACAATCCCTATTGATAGTTTCATAGAGGAACATTATAGCATATACCAATATATTAAAAATAATCCTTTTACAGCAATCCAAAACACTATTTTGTAGGTTATCCAACTTCTCTCTACGAACTTCGCGGGACGAGAAATAACTTTAATGTATTTATCAATAAAATAATGTTTTTGTGACAGTCTAATTTAGTTGTTTTGTAGGTTATAAGCGATTGACAGTAAATAATAGCTTTATTAAGCTGTTTTTCAGGATGTGTAGAAATATTTTCTGTCGTAATCTAGGAAAAATAATTTTTAGACTAAGAAAGAGAAAGAAACTGACTCAAGAACAGCTGTGTCTTCTGTGTGATATTAATCGTTCATATCTTTTTAAGATAGAGAAGGGGTTTGCTAACCCGTCTGTAAAAGTTCTTAATAAGATCTGTCGAGTTTTAAAGATAAAAATATGCGACCTGTTAAAAAGCGTCTAATTTGCCACCCGACTCTAACCTCGGAGGTTAGAATAAGCTTGGCAAAATGATATAAATATGAGAAGAAAAGATAAATTCATTGAAGGGGAAATATATCATGTTTTTAATAAAAGCATTTCAAATTACGGAATTTTTAAAGATATTGACAATGGCCAAAGATTTTTAAATACCCTTGATTTTTATAATAGTAATTTAACAACAAAAAGCTTTTCTAATATTACAAAAAGAAAAAAATACAACTATCAAAATATTATATATCCAAGAGAAAATACTAAATGCAAAATACTTTCTTATTGTATAATGCCCGATCATTATCATTTTTTAGTTAAAATTTGTATGAATAAGACATTCTCAAAGTTTTTAGGTGATGTAGAGAACAGTTTTACCCGTTATTTCAACATAAAATTTAATCGTCAAGGTCCTTTATGGCAAAATAGTTTTAAAGCGGTAGAAATAAGATCTAACGAACAACTTTTGCATGTTTCTAGATATATTCACCTTAATCCAACAACCAATCGACTTGTTGATCTACCCGAGAATTGGATATTTTCATCTTACAAGGATTTTATTACTGATAAAAACTTACTGAATGACTTTATAACAGAAATTTCAATTAATAACATTAATGATTATAAGCAATTTGTTGAAAATAATATCGAATATCAAAGAGAATTAAAACATATTAAAAAATTAATTCTTGAATAGCTTTTTAGCTTATTCCAGCCACCCGATTCTAACCTCGGAGGTTAGAATAAGCTTGGCAAATAGCTTAAAAGATTATTAATCTTATATATTAAGGTAAATATATTGTTAAAATAGGCTAAAATATACACTTTGTAGGTTATAACCTACTGAATTAAGCTTTCCCTTCCAATATTATTGCTCCATGGTGCGTGGAAATTTTTATTACAAAAGATTGGGGGAGAGTATTCTGTCATATCGAAAAAAACTAAAACTATCACAACATCAAGTCGCAGATAGGTCTCAGGTTGACCGAAGCTACTTGGCAGAAGTTGAAGAAGGAAAAGCTAATCCGTCAATCAAATTTCTTCATAGGATCTCTAAAATCTTGAAAATAAAAGTTGGAGCATTGACAAAAAATTTATAATATTTATTATTCATTACACAAATATCACTTGACTTTTTGTTGATATTACCATTAATATGAAGTTATTAGTATTTTTTTTACTTGCTAATTTATGCCAGCACCCGCACCAGAAAGTCCAGTTGTAGTAGCTAAAGTTCCTAGAGGATTAGAAGGTATTAGACCTGCAGAAATTAATGCTCACTTGGAAAGTGGTCGTCAAAAGGCAAATGAATTGTCTCGCGTAGCCAGATCTTCAGATAAAATGCAAGGACAGTTGGGGGACCTAATTACGACCGCTGCTACCAGGGTAGAGCAAACACATGTTGATGCGGGAAAAAGATTTGGGGAAGTTCATAGTAAAAGAGTAATTAAGGACAAAGAAATAAGAGATTCAAAAAAAATAAAGAAGGATTTAGGTAAAAAAGAAAGTAGATTAATAAAATCTATAAAACAAATCGAGCAAGTAAAAGCAGAGAAAGCCGATTACGAACAAGGCGAACAGCCGGATTATGAAGCTAAAACAAACGCGCTTGAGTCTACAGCACAGGCTAAATTAGAAAAAACAAATAAAGCAAAAATTGAAGCAGCTGGAAAGGAAGCAACCGCAAGAGTAGAAAAAAAAGCACTTGGTTATGGAAAAGCTTTATTGAATGAATGGGGAAAAACACCAGAAAACGTAAAAGCAAAATGGCAAAAAGGCAACTTAGATAAAGCTATACGGGTAGCTGAAGAAGCTGCAGAAAACGTACCTGTTTACTATGCTGGCCAGGAAGTTCTTGTCCAAAGAATTCAGGAACAAGTAAAGTCGGATCTGCCAATTGAAGATGCTTTTTATGACAGCGCCAAAGCTCTTAGAAAAGCAGTCAATGCTACCAGAAAAGAAGAGTTAAGGCTTGCTAGAGAAGTTGATAAGGCTGTTAAAGACGAAAATTTAAAGGGATCAAAAAGATTATCAGCTGACGTTAGAGGCGAGCACGTCGCAGAAGATTTGGCAATTGAAAATCAAGCTCAAGAAATACTACAGGAAATGTATCAAGGGGCCGAGGTCTCACAAGCTGACGAGGTAGCTTTAAAATCTGCAATTAATTCTGCTGCAAATAGAGTTAGGCAGTTAATAGAAAAACCAGCTGGTCCTACGGGTTTTCTTAAAAAACCCTTACAGGATAGCCTCTTGACAACAAGAGGCCTAAAAGAAGCCATAAAAGCAAAAGATATTGTTGATCCGGCAAGAAAATTAGTTTATGGTGCGATGAGTGGAAGACAAAAATCGGTTGAAGACGCGTTAGGGTGCAAGATAAGTGTAACACGAGATGGAAAAGAAAGATTGATTGCTATAAAATTACCTCAAGAAGAAGAAGCTCAATTACCCGATCAAAATAAACTTAGAGTCAGACTTTCAGGAAAATTAAATGAATCAGTGTTAGGAGATGAGTCTGAAACATATAAAGACTATGGTGATGATTCTAAAGCAGAAAGGTCTAATCTTTTTGCTAGTTTAGTAAAGGCGGAATTTGCCGAGGATGGTTTAAGAAAAAAGCTTAGCGAAGTCGAGCCGGGAAATATAATTGAAGTTAGAATATTAACAAAAGCACTTGAAAGAGTCGGCAAAGATAGGGTAGCCAACATAAAATTAGCCAATGCAAAGATTAATGGTATAAATACTGCTGACGGCGTTCGTACTGGAGCATTAAGAACCAACTTAGCGGATGTAGCAGTTAAGGGAACCGAAGCAGGAATAGCGGCTGGAATCGTCGGTGGAGCTACTTATTTAGGTATCAATCAACATATTGATGCTGCTCATAGCATATTAGCTAAAACTAATGCATTGGTCGCACCTTTAAAAGAAGTAATACAAAATGGTCCGGATTTGATGAGAGGCTTAATGGAAGGATTAAAAGGCGTGGATATTAATCAGATTCAAACAGCAATTCAAAGTGGGTCAACATCAGAATTGTTCAAAAATTCTAAACCATTCATAGATGCTTTCAATAAGGTTCAGTCACTTAGTCAACAGATGAACTTAGCTCCTGATCAAATAACTGCAATTACAAATGGAGCTTTAAAATCAGTTGCAGCTGAAAGAATGGGAGCAATGAAAGATTTAATTATCGGATCAGGCGCAACTGCAGTAACTGCCCTTTCTTTTACTGAAGGAGTGAGAAAAATTGCTGGAGCACCTGGAAGAGGTGTTAGAAGTTTATATCATCATTTCTTTAATTAAATAAAAATATGGACACTAAAAATAAAACCCCATTTCAATTCATCAGAGAATTTGTAGAAAAAAATGAAGAGTTGCCTGATGAAGCAAAACAAGAATATTTGAATTGTTTGGATTTACTTATTCAAGGCAAGACTCCAGACGCGGAAGCAATTGCTGATCTAAATGAATATTTGGATAAAGAGCTTGAATTGATGGAAGAGGCAGCAATTGAAGATCATGATGCTGATTTGGTCGATAAATTAGCAGATCTACGTAATGAAAGAACAGAATTGGAAAAAAATATCTTCATGCTCTATGATCCAGAAGATAAGGAATATCAGGAAAGCCCTGAGGTCAAAGATAAAGCAATTCAAACTCTATTAAGTAAAATTTCTTTAGCCGCTAATTCAGCTCCCGTCGCAGTCGCAAGATAATATTTGATTAAAAGGAGTTATTTATACCTTTCTTCCGTATTTTTCTTTGGAGAGCTTGATAATTTTCTCACGATTATCATTTTTCATTGACGGAAGTGGTAAAGTCGTAACAGGAAATGGAGCCGAAGTCATTCCATCAATTGAAAGTTTTAGAACAGCCTCAAATTTTCCCAGTGAAACCAGATCATTTTCTGTATAAATTTCTGCATATTCGCGGGTTAGGATGTAGGCATCTCGGGCACCGACCACGAATGACATTAAAGTTCCCACATTACCAAATATTGCTCTTGTTACCTCTTCATCAAGCTGTTCAATATATTGATTGGCTAAGGTCAAAGATAGGCGATATTTTCTTGCCTCAGACAGAATCTTGATAAAAGATTGAGTGGCAAAGTTTTGAAACTCATCGACGTAAAGGAAAAAATCTTTTCGATCAGCTTCCTTAATAAAAGAACGGTTCATAGCCGCCAGTTGAATCTGAGTGATCAGCATGGCTCCGAGCAGGGCAGTATTATCCTCACCTAACTTTCCCTGAGAAAGATTGAGAATTAAGATCTTACCTTCATTCATGATCTGTTCCAGATCAATTGACGATTTTGTCCGACCAATTATATTTCTGATCATTTTAGAAGTAACAAATTGACCGACTTTATTTTGAATCGGGGAAATTGCTTCGGCCTTCAGGCGGTCTGGCATCTTAGCAAATTCCTTTTCCCAGAAATCTTTTAAGACAGGATCGGAAAGAGAACGGACGACCTTTTTTCGATATTCAGCGTTTGATAAAAGAGATAAGATGTCCACAAGAGTTGCTCCAGGTGAATCAAGTAAGGTCAAAATTACATTTCTCAAAATATATTCAAGTCGTGGACCCCAACTATCTTTATAAAGTTTGTAGAAAATTGAGACAATTCCTGAAGCAACTAAGTCTTTTTGTTGTTTATTTTTAATCTCCAAAACATTCAGGGAAAACGGCCTTTCCGTATCAAAAGGTTCAAGATAGACAACATCGTTCATTCTTCGTTTTGGAATAAAATCTAAAATAGTTTCCGAAAGATCTCCGTGTGGGTCAATAATGCCTACTCCTCGGCCTTTGCGTATATCATCAATCGCCATGTTGGCGATCAGTGTTGACTTTCCAACTCCGGTTTTTCCAATAATATATACATGTTTACGACGATCTTCAGTTTTTATTCCAAAAATTGTCTCTTTGTTTTTAAATTCGGCTTTGGCAAAGAAGTTAATGTCATTTTTTGCATCATTAACCTCCGAGGTTTTCCCGCTTCGCTCCTCAACCTCGGAGGTTGTGGAGGGGGGAACAACCGGTAAATTCTCCGGTGGCTCTCCCAAAAGTGTTTTTCCCCAGGCCATATTTTTTATTCCTGCAAGCAGGTATCCAGGCGGGTGCCAAAGAGTAGCTAATTCCTGAGCATTGAGGATCTGACCTTTATGTTCAAAAAAACTGATCTTTCTGGCTTTTATTCTATCGATCAACGCTTGTTTAAAGAAGATCCTTTTTTTGAAGCCATATTGATTACCTTCGCCCAAAGAAAAACTACCAAATGTTCCGGCAAGATTTACCATATACGGATACGGGTCAATTTCATTTGTGGTTGATCCAACGACTAAGCGGATAACGGCTTTACCACCTTGAAAAGAAGCTTTTTTCATGATTAGTAATTTTTGTGGATTTTGACCATATTTATCAGCTGTTTCATCATAGGTCAAGTGTCGGGCGGCGGTAACGGCATCATCAGCCCAGGCGAAATATGCCGGGGTTATTGCGATCTGAACTGCAAATTTGAAATGAGCTGGTTGCTTTGACAGGAAGCCCAAAAGAGCAGATAATGGATCAACATCCTTAAAATCAAAATAAGTTTTTGTCGGTAAGTAAGAATAAGAATTTAAGACAACCTCGCCGACAGAGAATCTTGGTGACTTAAATACCAAATTCATTGGGTCGCTGGTTTTTTTTACAGTTGAAGTAGGAAAAGAAGATTGTACTAAACTACTTATTAACGTTTCTGACACAGATGGAGTTGTGACATAAAAGTACAACTTTTGTGAAATCAGATAGATCTCAAAAGCATAGGTTTTTGGATGAAGAAACCACCTTTTCCAAAGCGGGATATGAGAGGGGAGAAGTGAGGCAAAGATCTGTGTGCCCGACTCAATAGGCGTTTCATCGTCTTTCGGGTTGCGGATTTGTAGGTGAGATAATTGTGACATATATAGAATGATTATATCAGAAGATTGTATAATGAATCTAATGGTAGAAAAAATATTTAATTACTTCAAAAAAAGACCTGGATTATTGATTTTATCTATCATTCTACTCGCAATTACAGCGGTTAATATCAAGCCTGACTTTTATTTAATGGGTTGGGATAATTATTCGTCCTACTTTAATCTAAAAAACAATATTTTTCGGACTTTTTTCGCCACTTGGAGAGAATACAGAGGGCTTGGCGTACCATCAGATTCCGAATCTACAGATGTGTTTCGCCAACTATTTTTTTTGATCTTAAGTCCTTTCATAAAGCAGGGATTATTAGATCAAATTTTTTCCCTTTTTTCATTTGATTTGGGAGTTATTTTGACTTATTTATTTTCAAAAAAACTTTTTAAAGGTGTTTTTCAAGATAATGAACAAAAACTTGATTTAATTGGGGTATTTTCTGGATTATTTTATATTTTTAATCTCAATACTTTAGCAACTTTTTATTTTCCGATGATAATGTATATTAATCGTTTTTATGCGGTTCCGTTGTTATTTTATATTTTCTTAAGTCTAATTCAAGAAAAAATTACATGGAAAAAAACAGTTATCTTTTCACTGCTAATAATTTTTTCTTCTGGAGCCTATATGACCGCTACGATATTCATAACCGTGCTAATCGCCCTAATGATATTTTTACTTTTACAAAGTCAAAATATAAAGAAAAGCTTAATTTTTATTTTGTTTTTTATTATTTTAAATAGTTTTTGGCTTTTGCCTTTTATAAATTACACATTAAATAAGTCTAATATTGTTTATCAGGCCCCAACATTTATCGATGCCAATGAAATACAGCTTAATAAACCAGCCTCCTTTTATTCTCTATTCAAACAATTAATTCTTTACCCAAATTTTTTTGATACGACAGTTACAAGTTTTGATAATAGTCAAACATCCGGTATTCACCCGCTCAGTAATTTTATTAGTAATTTTCCTTACAGTTTAGTTTTATATATCTTTCCATTATTTTATTTATGTGGGATAGCATTACTACTGTTTAATTACAAAAAATACAAAAAATTTCTTTGGATACCATTTACGATCTTCCTATATTTATTTTTATCGTTAAAAGCTTTTTCTCCATTAGGGTTTATTTATATTATTTTAGAAAAGAATCTTCCTTTCTTTGGCAGTCTTTTTAGGTTTGGCGATACCAAATTTCATTATTTTATTGGTTTTGCTGGAAGTCTATCTGCTGGTTTTTTTATCGCAAAAATATCAGAAAGATTAAATAAAAAGAACATAGTATTTCTTATCTTGACACTAATAATTATTTCAACAACAGTATATAGTAGCTATTTTGGTCGTTTCTTTGGTTTTTTTGATCTTAACAAGGTTCCAGGCGCCTATTTTGAAATTGCTAAGTTAATAAATGATGACAAAGGCGATTATAGAGTTTTACATTTGCCATTCAATCAAGATCGTTATTGGCGATCATACAACTGGGGATATTTAGGTTCCTCTTTTTTACACTTTCTTATTAATAAGCCACTGGTCGAAAAAACTTTCGAACCAGCCAGTCAGGAAAATGTTGAGCTAAACAGTGAAATATTTGAAAAAATAGCCAAAAAAAAAGAGGATTTATATCCACTTTTAAAGAAGACTGGAATTAAATATATCATCTTTGATGAAACGATATCTCCTCAGATGACTGCAAAAGGATTGGGCTCCTGGGGTACTTATAATTATTTCGATTCAAAAGAATCTGTTAGAAAATTAGAATCAGAAGGTCTGATTAGTAAAATTACTTCATATAATGTCAATATCTCCGAATATTTAGATATTTATGAAAAAATTTTTCCTTTTAGTCAGGACGATTTAAGCTTAATCGAAAAAACTCCTAATTATGAAATTGTTTTATATGAATTAAAAAACCCTGACTCTAAATTTCGACAAGTTAATAATTTTAGTTTTGTTGATCCTAAAACATTTGAGTTTAATATTGATCCAGCCAAAGATACATTGCAATACGATAAATACAACTTTAACGCGTTTCCTTTTAAAAGAAATGATCTTAAATTTAAATTTCAAAATGGAAAAGTAGAAGCAAATGTTGTTAATTTTAATTTTGTTAAGGATCTTAATTACAGGATCGAAGTAAGTTCTAATAGCATTAGAACGCCTCAAGTAAATGTTGAAGTGTTTGCTTTAGTTGATGAAAAAAATTTGAGCATAAATTTTTACAGTAATCCCTTTCCAAATTTAATTTTTGAGGATCAAATATTATCTGCCAAGACAAAAATAAAAGAAATTTTGATTCCTATTAATAAAATAACCAATTCATTGCAAATTACGGAAAATTTAGAAAATTATTTGTCAAATTGGGGTGAGAGCTTACCATATAAATTAATTTCCGGATTAAGAATAAAAATAGGAGACAATATAATTCCGTTTCCGTCAAAATTAAGTAATCAAGAAACATACGTTGGATCATTAATACTTGACCAAGGATCTCTTAAAGTCCAGATATTGAAAGAAAATTTGGACTCTAAAATAAATTTAAACCACTTAAATTTAACTGATAATCCTAACTGCTTTTCTGATAAATTAAATGAATATTCTTCGGCAGTTGACAATAAGAATGGTTTCAGAGTAGATAGTCAGAATGGCTCAACTTGTTTCATGTTCGATATGAAGGATTATGTCGATAATAAAGCCAACTACAGTGAGATAAAAATTAATTATCAATCACAGGCACATAACCTAGATTCAAAATATTTAAAAGATTATAAAACAGATAAACCAACATTAAAATCGGTTATTAATGATTTTTATAAGCCAAGTTATTTATCAACCTGTATAAAAGATGCTAATATCGATAATTGTTTTAATACTCATCAAATATTAAGTTTGAATTCAAACGATTTAATCAAATCTGATTCAGTGATTATTCCAACAGATAAAGAGATAAATGCCTACAAACCAATTGTATTTTTTGCTTTAAAAAATACAGGATATCAGTCTCAGACGCTCATAATCAATCAATTATCAATAAAGAAATTTGAAGTCGTGACAGAAGATAATTTAAACGTTAAATTAGAAAATAATTCAACTGTTTTTACTGTTAAAAAACCGCAAAAATTAAAAATGAGCTTCAATTTACCCCTTAATTATTTTTCGTTCTATCAAGGAAAAAAAGACGGTTTTTCTGTATCAAATGGAGTTTGTAGCCAACCTAATTCATATAGGACTTATAGGCAGTCTGATAGGCTAATTAGTTATTTTGAGAACTGTGATAACAATCTTTTTCAATCTTTAGATTTTGACAGTAACAATAGTTATATTTGGTCAATTAACTATAACTTAGCTTCCGGTAAATTTTCTCATTTTAATCTTGGGGATGATTTTAATAAATACACCAATCAGATTTTGTCATTAAATCAAGGCTATCCAAATATAAAAGGATTTAAAGAATTTCAAAATCCAGAATTTTTTGCTAATAAACAGAATATCTTAAATAAAATTAATAATTTAGAATTAACAAATACGAATATCATTCTTCCTAACAATTTCATAATATCAGATCAAAAAAAGAAAAATTTTATGATCGCTCAAGATTCGGAAAATGAGGGAATGGCCCTCTATGACAATTTTAATGTAGTTCAAATACCAAATATTTGGACTAATTTATCAATTGGCCCAGAAAATAATTCATTCTCGACTAATCAAACAAGTAATGTAAAGTTTACAAAAATTTTACCTTCTTTGTGGAAAGTAAATATAAATTCATCGGAAGGCCAAATATTATTATTTAATGAAGGTTATGACAAACAGTGGGGGATTTATGCAAGCTTTTTTGATCTATTGGTTGGAAAAGATGCCTCAATTAATCATCTTAAGTGCAATGGCTATGCTAATTGTTTTGAAATAAATCCTACTAATACTCAATACTATGTTTTTTATTGGCCAGAGAAATTGAATGTTTTAGGATGGGTCTTAACTCTATTGATAATTTTCTTTGGAAAAAAAATAGTTTCGAACTGACTTTTTGAATAGATTACCTTTTTAATTAATCTGTAAATAATAAAATTGAACTGTGGTGAGAAATACTTTGCTAAAAAATATTGTGTTTTCCAATATAAAGTAACCAATAAAGACGGTTTTTGAATATTTTCAGCCGCCCATTCATGGACTTTTTTTGTACTTTCAATCATTTTTTTGTGGAGTTTTACCGTAGCCGCTTCATCATGAACTCTAAATTTTATCACAACGTGATTCAGATTGGCAACTTTTCCGGTTTGGCCCATTCTAAACCACAAATGATAATCATCAGCTGGATAAAAATTCTGATCGTAATTACCGACTTTCAAGAATGTTTTCTTTCTATACATTACGGCCGGATCAGCAAAAGAATTAAGATAGAGCCAATTGTTTCTTATTTCCTGATCAGTCTGTGGGTAGGAAAGTACGTCAATTGGCTTTCCTTTTTCACTAATCAATTTTAGATTTCCTCCAACTAAGACATGATCTAAGTTATTTTCCAAGAAATATACCTGAGAAAAAATTCTATTTACCACCATCAGATCATCTTGATTAATTCTAGCTATATATTTTCCTTTAGCTTTCCTGACAGCATAATTGAGAATATTACTTAAGCCACGGTTTTTTTTGAAAGAAAAAACCCTAATATTTTTATATTTTTTTTTGAGTTTATAACACAGTTCTTTACTCTTATCCTTTGATCCGTCATTCACCAATATGATTTCAAAGTTTTTATAGTTGCTTTTTTGGACAGACAAAATTGTCTCTTTTAGATATGATTGACCGTTATAAACAGGAATGATGACTGATACTAATGGTTTCTTCATATAAATGGGATTGGAAATTTTAATTTAATTCTATACAAATTACTGAATTTAAATTTGAAAAGAACAAAAATATCAAAAATAGCTTCAAAAACTCGTCTCGTAGAAGGAAACCTTGATGGTCTGATCTCTTTTACATTAACAGGTGTTTCGACAACTTGAAGACCCGTATTTTCTGCTTCAATAATAATTGAGGTATCAAACATATGTTTCGTTACTGGCAATTTATCTATCATTTTTTCTATTTTTTCTGATCGATAAGCCTTGATTCCATGAGTATCGGTACCATAATAATTAAATAAAGTCTTTATAGTTGCTTTTAATCCGTAGCTTAATATTTTTCTAAAAACTGAACGGTCGTCAACTTTTCCTAAAAACTTAGATCCGACCAAAATATCAAAATCATCGGCAGAATTTGTAGCTTTTTTTATGAATTTATAATCAATAAGATCAAGATCAAGTTGAATTATTATTTCATTTATGGCCTTTTCGAGACCTTTTTTTATAGCTTGTCCGTAGTGAGGGACAGATGATTTAATTAAAATAATGTTTTTATCTATTAAGCTGGTTTTTTTTGCCAATTTATATGTGACATCAGTACTACCATTTTCAATAAGGATTATTTCATAGTTTTTAAGCTCAAGCTTTTTAATTATTTTATTTAATCTGACAATTTGAGCCACAAAAATACCCTCTTCGTTATGAAGGGGAATGATAAAGGAAACAGATTTTTGATCATTTTTTAAGTTTTTCATATTCTTTTCCACTAACTGCTAATAAAATTATTAGCCGTTATAGAAAAAGATGTTGGGGGTGTAAAAAATCGGGTTGACTGCGAAGGCAGAGAATGTACAAAGTACAGTCAACCGCGCAGGAACCCCCAACATACTTTAATCGGAGACGTCCAATCAACTTTTGCTCTAATGAGAAGCAAGTCGAATGGGCGCTCCATAGGCTTCAGGTTAGTGAAGATATCCGTCGGGCAAATTGCCGTCGAGAAAAATCGCGCGACCAGGCGTGGGAACCGTGCAGACGGAACCAGAAGGGCAAAAATAAACCCCAAAGATCCAATCTGTTTGGAAATGCCAAGTCTTTACGACTCGTGCTCCGCCAGTGAAGGGTTGGTGCCCAGGATCCGTGAGGATCACAGCCGGTCCGGTAACGGGCCAACTACCAACAGGACTGGTAAAGTCCTTAAGACACTGGGTGTCCACTTGCTTGCCGATTAAAACCGTCAAAGTGTCTGCGAATTCGTCAGACGAAACAGAATCAACCAGGTTGGTTAATTCGGAAGTCGTCATTAAACGGCGAGAGCAGGCGGCGGGCAAGGGCTGCGATTGGGCGGGAACGGGCTGTGCGACGTACGGGGCACCGAGAGCGGGGTTAGAAACAACCACCGGGGGTGCAACGGCACGGGGACTGAAGGTTACAGTCGAGATCACGATCAGCCAAACGAGAAGGCCGAGGATCAAGGCAACCAACAGGCCGGCTACAACGGACAAAAAGCGTCCAGCGATGGGCCAAACTCGTGAAACGAGAAAGCCAACTAGGGCGCCAATGGCGGCTACCACCAGAACGGTGAGTAGAAACGCTACGAACGGGGAAATGTACAACATGGTGGAACTCCTTATACTAATACGGATTCATTTCTCACTTAAGGTGAGTTTATCAGCTTGTGACTGAAAGGCCATAAGAGTCTTTAGACTCAGCTGCCTAATTTTTAGCGAGTATCACTCGTCGTACTTTACACCACCTCCTTTCAAAAGGTAATCCTTACTTGAACATATTCTTGAACGCTAAAACAAAAACCACCGCAAATACTATGGACGTAATTTCTTTTCCTCCTTGGAACTGGGAAAAATATCCAATTGCGGCAATAGCGCAGACTACGAGTATGACAAAAATCACGACAATTTGGACTGTGGTGAAGATGAACTTCCCGCATTCCAAACATTTCATTCCATACACCTGATGTGGCGCGTGGCAATGAGGACATATTCTACCGAAGACTATTGGTTTTTTCTTTTTGTTTTCCATTTTTTTCTCCTTGTTGATGATGATTTTTTTTCTTTTACTTTTCTTCTTCTTTCTTACTTTTATTACCTTTCCTTTTTTTCTCCTTTTCTTTTTAAATTGGCTTGCACTCTGAAGCCAACAGTTAAGTTAGCGTCAAAGTGCAAGCCAATCTTTCCCTACTTTAAATAATCCTATTTACATAGAATTATTCGTTTCGGAAAGAAAGGGGATTAAGGTTAATTCGTGTTCAAATTTGCCATGTTTCCCGTATCCATATAAGCCCATATAAAATTATAGTAACCTGATTTGTTCTTTCGAACAAAATAGACACGCTTAAACCTTTCCAGGCTCAAGCTATTTGAGCCCTTCCGGACCTAAGATGTCTATACCCATTTTGTAAAAGTGCGACGATAGTCGTTCGGCTTGTCAGCTATTGACAAGGTAACTTCCGTCACCTACGTTCCCACTATCAAAAAATAGCGGGGACTAGTTATTTAAAAGCTCCGCCCTTAGGCGGAGAAGCTAGTCCCCGCCGGGACGAAACAATTTTCTTGGACAAAAAAATGCCCAAGAATTAGAGGGTCGTTAAGTGGCCCCCAGATTCCTGGGTATTTGTAAAATCTAATTCTCTCGTTAATTGTATGCTTCGTCCCTTAAACATATGACCTGTAGTATAACACATACTAAGCTAAAAAGCAACTATAGTGCTGATTATAGTAAGCTAATGTATTTTATACACAGTGAAGTCACAAAGGCCGAAGACGAGAAACTACAAGATATAAAATTGACCTAACTAACCTAATTTCTAATTGATCTAAATAATGACCAATAATTCAATTATTTCCAATTGGGATTTAGACATTGGGGATTGATTAGGTCAATTAGAGCAATTAGAATAATTAGGAATTGACGAAGTTTAGGCTCTTTTCTTAAGATAAATTCCAGCTCCGACTCCGGCTAATTGGATAGCTATCAAGGCTAATCCCATTTCTGGTCCGGCTGAAGGAACTTTTGGAGGCGTAGCTACCTGTTTTTCGATACAAAACTGAGATGAATCATCATCTGTCTTGTCATTTGACCAAGCTTGAGCTTTGTTGACTAAACAAAACAATCCTTGATTTGCGGGTAAATTAGCTTGAGAATCAACTCCCATCTTAAAATACCATGTTTTTTGTTCGTCTACTCCAAAATAACCACCATTCCAAGTGACTGTTCTTGTAGCAGAATCATAAGTACCCGGTCCTTCAATTGGAGTCAAGTATGAAGGAACATAATCTTTGGCTGTCAATTCACCAATAGTTGCGTTAGAAGTATTCTTTACAGTTACTTTAAACATCACGGTTTGGCCTGGTTTATAGCGGGGATCTGAAACAGAAAGGTTATCTACATAATCAGAGGTTCCTGGTTTTTGAACCATTTTATCAACGAGGATAGAATAAGAATTACATGGTTGTCCGTATTGGCCATATTGACCGACACAATCAGCAGAAACAGAATTTGCAAAGAAAATAAAAGCACTTAAAGTTGCAAGAAAAACAGCTAATTTTTTCATAGGCGATTATTATACTATAAGATTCGGGAAATGTCAACTATAGGACAAGAAAGTTAAAAATGAAAAGTTAGAAGTTAAAAGTTAAATTAAAAATTAAAAAGTTTTTTCTCATATTTTTTACTTTTGAATTGTAATTTTGACTTTTGCCTTTTGACTTTTGAGTTATAATAAGCTATGAAACTGAATGCTAAAGAGTTACGCGATGTTAATATAGACGACATTTCAGAAAAATTAAAAAATATAAAACGCAGACCGATGTATTTTATTTTAGAAAATATTTATGATACATATAACATCGGTGGGCTGTTTCGGTTAGCTGATGCTTTGGCGATAGAAAAGATATATATATGTGGAGAAAGCGAAATTCCACCCAATTCAAAAATAAAAAAAGCATCGATCGGAACATACAAAGTTGTTCCTTGGGAATATAAGAAAACTGCAGGAGAAGCCATTGCTGAGGTAAAAACCTCCGCGGTTTCTGCAAAATTCAATGACTCGAGCTTAACCGCGGAGGTTAAGATAATCGCAGTGGAACAGGCGGGAAATTCCATTCCTTACGCAAAAGCCGACTATTCAATGCCGGTTGCTTTAATTTTAGGCAATGAAACGTATGGAGTAACCCTGGAAACTCTGAAATTAGCTGATCAGATCGTGGAAATTCCGATGTTTGGAGTCAATAAATCATTGAACGTCATTGTATCTGCGGCGATTGTGAGCTATCACACAGTCAATAGCTCGTTTAAATAAGCCTTCATACCGTTTATATTTTTATATAGGTTCTTTGTGTCATCCCCGTGAAGACGGGGATCCAGACTATAATCACATTTTAAAAAGGTATATTTAGCTTGGATTCCCGCCTCCGCGGGAATGACAACACTCAAAAATAAAAATGCGCTTGACATTCTAAAATATATCCTTTAATGTTTAATTATAGGATTAATTTTAATTATAAGTTTTGATTAAAGACTGATCAAATTTTAATCATAAAATAATTTTCAAGCTATGAAAACTTATCGACTAATAGCTTTTGAAGATTCAAACTTTTCAGAAAGTTTATGGTCTGGATAAAGAAGAAGACCCACTTATACGCCGCCGAGTCCAAAGAATTTTCCGAGGGCCCGGCGCGTTTTTTTGTAAGGAATATTTAGTCTGGATTCCCGCCTCCCCTTACAGGGTAAACGCGGGAATGACACAGAACGTTTTATATATGGATTAGAGTATGTGTTTGTCATCCCCTTGAAGAAGGGGATCCAGTCTATAATTATCTTTTATTTAATAAATGGAATAAGGCCTAGGAAACTAAAGCAAATGATAATGACTACGCTAATGAAAAATTTCTTTGCAAATGGACGACT
>JANLIS010000117.1 GCA_024653985.1 Candidatus Roizmanbacteria bacterium | reverse complement strand
TATGTTAGCACCTAAACGACAAAAATATCGAAAACAGTTTAGAGGTACCTTTAGAAAAATTGCCGTTAAGGGCGATAGGTTAAATTTTGGTTTTTACGGATTGAAAGCAATGAAGAGCGCATGGATAAAAGACAGGGAGATAGAAGCAGCAAGAGTTATCTTTGCCCGTGGTACAAGAAAAAGCGGAAAATATTGGTTTAGAATATTTCCTGATAAACCTTATACCAAGAAACCCCCAGAAGTGACCATGGGTTCGGGAAAGGGAGATGTTGCTTTTTTTGTTGCCAGTGTCACACCAGGAAGGATCTTATTTGAAATTGACGGATTGCCAAAAGCAGAAGCAATTAAGGTATTGACCGATGTTGCCTCAAAAATATCCGTAAAAACAAAAATTGTAAGCAAAGAAATATGAAAAAAACAACTAAAATATATATCGGAAAGACAAGTAAAGAACTTGAAAAAGAGGTAGGTTTGTTGAGAGAAGAGATTGCCAAATCGGTAATGTCTTTTAAGAGCAATCCTCCCAAGGATACCAATAGTTTGACAAAAAAAAGAAAACAATTAGCAGTCTTGTTAACATTATTATCAGAAAAAAAAGAAGTATGAAAAAAACACTGATCGGAAAAGTAGTCTCGACAAAAATGATAAAGACGGTCGTGGTCATGGTTGAAAGAAAATTAAGGCACCCTGTTTATCACAAGGTCATAGTTAGACACAAAAAATTTAAAGCTCACAATGAAAAATTAGATCTGATCGTTGGAGACACAGTTAAGATTGAAGAAACAAAACCGATCTCAAGAGATAAACACTTTAAAGTTATTAAGAAGATAAATAACAAATGACAAATAACAAACATCAATTGAATCTCAAATATCAAATAATAAATGTTTAAAACATTTAAAATTTGTAATTTGTTATTCAATTGTTATTTAAAATTTGTAATTTGAAGTTTTTTAAAATATGTTGCAATTAAGAACAATATTAGACGTGGCAGACAATAGTGGAGCCAAGAAGGTCGGAATGATCGGTATGGCAAAAATGGGCAATAGAAAATTTGCTTATATCGGTGAAGTGATAAATGTCACCGTAATGGAAGCTCAACCGTTTGGCATGGTAAAGAAAGGTGAAGTTCATTCAGCCGTTATTGTCAGAACAAGAAAAGAAGTCAGAAGAAAAGATGGAAGTTATATACGATTTGATGACAACGCCTGTGTATTGTTGGCTTCAAAAGAGGTCAAGGATCCAAAAGGGACAAGAATATTTGGACCGGTTGGAAAAGAAATAAAAGAAAATGGTTTTTCAAAAATTGCAAGTTTGGCTGAAGAGATATATTAATTAGTCCATAAAGTCATAAAGTTATAAAGTTCATAAAGTCTATAAAGAAATGAAGATTAAAAAAGGTGACAAAATAAAGATTACCATCGGAAAAGATAAAGGAAAGACCGGAGTGGTTGAAAAGGTCTATAAAAATTCCGATAAAGTATTAGTGACAGGCATGAACATGTATAAAAGACATGTAAAGAAAAATGAAAAGATGCCTCAAGGTGGAATCGTTGAAATTGCAAGAGCAATGGACGTTTCAAAATTAAGTTTTGTTTGTCCAAAATGTTCAAAGGTAACCAGAATTGGGTTTAGAATAGAGAAAAATAAAAAAATTAGAATTTGCAGAAAGTGCGATAGCAAGATTTAAGAATGTAGGGGTTTGATTAATCAAACCCGTACCAAAAAAATAATATGGCAACATTCAAAGATTTTTACAGCTTGGAGGTAGCGCCAAAACTAACAAAAGAATTGGGTGTTAAGAATGTAATGGCTGTGCCTAAAATAATTAAAATTGCTATTAATGTTGGAGCCGGTGAAGCAGTGACCAATAAAAATGTCATTGAAAAGATCCAGGAACAGATATCAACCATAGCCGGACAAAAAACAATAATCACAAAAGCCAGAACATCCGTTTCAGCTTTTAAGATCAGAAAAGGATTGGCGATAGGTGTTAAAGTGACTTTGAGAGGAAAAAGAATGTATAATTTCGTTGAAAAATTGATTAAAATAGTTATCCCAAGGCTTAAAGATTTTAGAGGTATTCCTGGAAATACTATTGACCAGAACGGTAACCTAAATCTTGGTTTTCCTGAACAAATAATATTTCCCGAAATAGATTTTGATAAAATTGATAAAATAAGAGGTTTGCAGGTAACAGTTGTTACCAATGCTAAAAATAAAGAAAGAGGGAAAAAATTGTTTGAAATGTTAGGAATTCCATTTATGAAATAATTATGGCAAAAACATCAAGCGTTGTAAAATTTTTGAAAAAACAAAAATTTCAGGTTAGACAACACAACCGTTGTGCTATTTGCGGAAGGGCACGCGGATATATGAGAAGATTTGGATTATGCAGAATTTGTTTTAGAGAAAAAGCATTACAGGGAGATATTCCCGGAGTTAAAAAAGTTTCACTATGAGTAGATCAAGTAAAAAAGGTCCATACATTGACGATCGGATGATGAAAAAGGTTCTTAAACAGAAAGAGACGAATGACAATACAGCGATTAAAACATGGTCACGCGCCTGTCAGATCCCACCGGATTTTGTCGGACATAAATTTGCCATTCACAATGGAAGAAAATTTATAGAAGTTTCAATTACCGAAAACATGGTTGGACATAGATTAGGGGAATTTTCGATCACTCGAACATTCCGAAGCCATGGTAAAGTTACCAAAAAAGTTGTTGAAGCAACATAAAAATATGGAAAATTCAATCATTGATCTGGTTATCAGAATTAAAAACGGATATATGGCGAGAAAGGAAGTTATAACTTCTCCCTATTCAACTTATAAAGAAGCAATTCTGAAAAAGTTGTTAGCGCTCAAGTTTATTGAGAGCTATGAGGTTGAAGGAGATATAAAAAAGAATACCGTCATTCATTTGAAATATGAAGAAGGCAATCCAGCCATTAGCGATGTAAAAATATTTTCAAAACCGGGAATGAGATTATATATATCTTATAAAAATTTGAAACCTGTTTTGAGCGGTTTTGGATATTCTGTCCTTTCCACCTCAAAAGGGATTATGACCGATCGTGAAGCGAAGAAAGCAAAGTTAGGTGGAGAATTATTATTTAGTTTCTGGTAATTTTATGTCTAAAATAGGAGAAAGACCAATTATTTTGTCATCGGCTGTAACCTTGACCATTGATGGTAACAAGATTTCCATCAAAGGTCCTCAAGGTGAGATGTCTTTTGACGTACCTAAGGAAATAACTTTGGTAAAAGAAGAAAATAATTTGCTCATAAAAAGAAACAATAACGAAAAAAAGGTCAGATCATTACATGGTCTGTATCGACAACTTATCGGGAATGCCGTAATCGGAGTTGAAAAACCATGGGAGAAAAAATTAGAAGTAGTCGGAACCGGTTACACAGTGAAATTGCAAGGTGAAGATCTAGTTTTCAAAATTGGATATTCACATTTGGTAACCTTTAAGAAACAACCAGGGATAAAATATAAGGTTGAGGGAAACAATAAAGTAACTGTTGAAGGATACGACAAACAAATGGTCGGACAGGTATCCTATCAAATAAAGATGATAAGAAAACCTGACGTTTATAAAGGAAAAGGAATAAGGTATTTGGGAGAAAAGTTAAGAATTAAACCTGGTAAAAAGGCAAAGGCCGCAGGTGCAGCCGCTTAATCAATAATATGTCAAATATAAACATAGATCGTAAATTGAGAAGAAAAAGAAGAGTCAGTTCAAATATAAAAGGAACAGGTGATAGGCCGAGAATATCTATCTTCCGTTCCAGTAAATATATTTATGCTCAAGCAATTGATGACACAACAAAGAAAACATTATTATCTTTTTCCAATTCAGACCTGAAGAAAGAGAAGGATTTTAAAAAAGGCAAAAAAACTGATGATTCTAAAGAGATTGGTATTGGACTGGCAAAAAAACTTATTGAAAAGAAAATATTATCAGGTGTCTTTGACCGAGGATCATATGCATACAATGGTCGGGTTAAGTCTTTGGCAGAAGGCTTAAGAGAAGGCGGACTGAAAATATAATTACTAATTACTAAATAAAAATGTTCAATCGATACAGACAAGAAGATAAAGAATTTCAGGAAAAAGTTGTTAAGATAAGAAGAGTTTCAAAAAAGACTACCGGTGGCAACTATGTAACTTTTTCTGCATTGGTGGTTGTTGGAAACCGTAAGGGTAAAGTTGGTATTGGACTGGGTAGATCTCTTGAAGTGCCCCCAGCAATTCAAAAAGCCATCAGCTATGCAAAGAAACATATGATCAATGTCCCAATGAGAAACAAAACTATTCCTCATGAGGTCAGGGTCAAATTTAGAGCTGCCAGGATATTGTTAAAGCCGGCTCCAGAAGGAACCGGACTAAAGGTTGGAAGTGTCACCCGTGTCATATTGGATCTGGCCGGAGTAGAGAACGCCTCAGGAAAGATAATCGGTTCCAGAAATCAGATCGTAAATACCTACGCCATTATGAAAGCTTTAAGTTTATTAAGAACAAAGTTTTAATTATATTATGAAAAATTTTTTATCAAATTTGCCACAGGTAAATATTAAGAAAAAAAAGAGGTTAGGACGAGGGTTAGGGAGCGGGAAAGGATCTAAATCAGGACGGGGAACAACAAGACATCAAAAAGCCCGAGAGAGCGTACCTCTTCATTTTGAAGGTGGTCAAGGAAGGATCGTCAAAAAGTATCCTCTTCTCCGCGGTAAAGGGAAGAACAATTCCATCAATGCAAAAGCTTTTGTGATAGATCTGGAGACATTAAATAAATTGGCTGAAAACTCTATTGTTAGCAGGGAAACATTGATAAAAGAAAATATTATAACCAACGGAAATGAAAAACTACCGATAAAGATCTTAGCTAATGGGCAGTTGAAAAAAAAGTTAATTATAAAACTCCCCGTTTCTAAAAAAGTTAAGGAAGCTGTCGAAAAACTCGGCGGTACGATTGAATCCTGAAAAATGATAAAAAAAATTATTGAAAAAATCAATATTCTTCTCAAAGACCCTGAGTTGAAGAGAAAGCTTTTGTTCACTTTATTTATCTTCTTAGCCTTCAGATTTTTTGCATTTTTACCCGTTCCGGCAATCGATTTGATAAGACTTAAACAGTTATTTTCACAAAATCAATTTCTTTCGCTTCTGGATATTTTTTCCGGAGGCACATTGATAAATTTTTCAGTTATGGCTTTAGGTTTGAATCCTTACATCAATGCGTCAATCGTATTGCAGATGTTGACCATGATGATACCTCATCTTGAAAGTCTGTCAAAGGAAGGGGAATACGGTAGAGCTAAGATCAATCAATATACAAGAATGTTGACCGTTCCGTTGACGATAGTTCAGGCGATCGGTATATTTATGCTTCTTAAAAACCAAAAAGTTATCGGTGTTTTGAGCCCTCTTGAGTTCTTTTCATTCGTCGTGACGATGGTTGCCGGTACGTTTATCTTGGTTTGGTTTGGTGAATTGATCACAGAATTTGGTCTGGGAAACGGGATATCGCTTTTGATCTTTGTAGGTATCGTCGGTAGGCTCCATGTCCTTCTTGGTCAGACTGCGACAGTATTTAACCAGGAAATAATTTTCAATATCATAATCTTTTTGGCTCTTTCACTTTTCGTGATTGCCGCAATCGTTTATATCAATGAAGCAACAAGAAGGATCCCTGTTCTATACGCAAAAAGGATCAAAGGAAACAGAATGTATCAGGGGGCGACCAACTTCCTGCCTTTGAAACTGAATCAGGCCGGAGTCATTCCGATCATATTTGCCGTTTCATTCGTTCTTTTTCCACAGTTAATAGGTAACTTTTTGAGATATGTAAAAAACCCAGCTTTGGCTAGTGTGGGCACTTTTCTTTCAACGGTTTTTGAACCGACAGGATTTTTCTACAATTTTTTCTATTTTTTCTTGGTGGTTGGCTTTACCTACTTTTATACGATCATCGTTTTCAATCCGCAAAAGATTTCTGAAGAAATTCAGAAGCAGGGTGGTTTTATTCCGGGAATCCGTCCGGGGATCGCTACAAAAGAATATTTGCAAAGGATCTTATATAGGATCACAACTGTTGGAGCTTTGTTTTTAGGTGTAATTGCCGTAATGCCAGTATTAGTTTCCAAAATAACCGGTATGACGAACTTAGTAATCGGTGGAACCGGTATCCTGATCGTTGTTTCGGTTATTCTGGAAACTTTCAAGACGATTGAATCGCAGCTTGTGATGAGGAATTACGATAGGTTTGTGAAGTAAATTATAATTTAAAACTTTTACTATTATGGCTAAAAAAGGCTCTAGAATCGATGTCGGTTTGGTTTGCGAAGTATGTCAATCCGTTAATTACGTGGTTGAAAAAAATAAGGTCAATACGACCAGCGGCTTAAAATTGAACAAGTTTTGTTCAAAATGCCGAAAACATACAGCACATAAAGAAAAAAAGAAACTTGATTAAAAATTCCTATTGGACTAATTAGTCCAATAAGTCTTATTTGTCAAATATGAAACTGGTTTTAATCGGTATCCAGGGTTCTGGAAAATCGACCCAAGGTAATTTATTATCCAAGCAATTGGAAATACCATATCTTTCAACAGGTCATATCTTTAGGGAAATTGCCAAGGAAAAAACACAACTCGGCCGCTACATAAAAGAAACAGTTAATGCAGGACTTCTTGTTCCCGATGTTAAAACGATCGAAATAGTCAATAGCTATTTGCATCGTCCAGAATATAAAAAAGGATACATCTTAGATGGATTTCCAAGAACCTTGGAGCAGGTAAAAGAATTTCAGAACAACGTTGATAAGGTGATATATCTTGACATTTCTCAAAAAGAGGCGATCTGGAGACTATTCCATCGTGATGACAGCACAAGAAGTGATGAAACATTACCTGCCTTGAAAAAAAGAATCGCTTTATTTTACAAACACACAGAACCGGTAATAGAGTATTACAGAAAAGAAAATAAGCTGGTTGATATTGACGGAACAATGAAGATAGAGGACGTAAACGGAGAGATCCTTAAAGGATTAGGTAAACAACTTATCAAAAATCAGGTGACCGATTGGAAGAAAAAACAAAAGACCATAATTGCAATCGTCGGTTTGCCTGGAAGCGGAAAGACTGATGCCGCAGCCTATTTAAGCACCAAAGGTTTACCTGTCATCTCTTTCGGAAAAACAGTCATTGATAAAGTTAATCAAAAAAAATTACCTCATAGCGAAAAAGCCCATAAGGAAGTACGGGAAGAGCTAAGGGCAGAGCACGGAGAAGAGGCGATGGCAGTTTTGAATCTTGATAAGATAAAAACAGCCTTAAAAGATAATTTGATCATCATCGTTGAAGGTATGCGCTCTTGGGAAGAATATCTGTATCTGAAAAAAGTATTGCCGGATGTTAAGCTGGTGATAGTTTGCATATATTCCGAAAAGCTCCTCAGGTATAAAAGAATCTCAAAAAGGAATGATATGTCGGAGCATTATGGTGAAGAAAGAGATATTAATGAAATTGTCGGGATCAATGCCGGTCCGACCATTGCCTATGCTGATCATGTAATAAAAAACAACTATTCAAAAGAAGAATTTTATGACAAATTGGAATTAACATATCGTACAATTTTCTTTTCATAAATGGTGTATTTAAAGTCTGACGCAGAAATTGAAGTAATGGCTGAGGGAGGAAGAAGATTGAAAGCCGTTGTCAAAGAATTGACCCCACTAATCAAAGCGGGAACAGCTACCAAGGAGATTGATGAAAAGGCTGAAGAGCTGATAAAGGCGCAGGGAGGAAGGTCTTCGTTCATGACCGTTTCGGGGTATAAATTCAGCACCTGTACACCGATAAATGAGCAGATAGTTCATACCAAGCCCAGTAAGAGGGTTTTGAAAGACGGAGATGTTCTAACTTTAGATATTGGAATGTTGTATAAAGGCTGGCATACCGATCATGCGATCACCAAGGTGATCGGCGGAGAAAGTAAAGACAAAAATATTAATAAATTTTTGAAAATTGGAGAAGAAACCCTATATCAGGCGATCAAACAAGCCAAAATAGGAAATAGATTAGGACACATTTCGGAAGTGATTGAAAAAGCGATTACAGGTAATGGGTACTTTATCATAAAGGAACTAACAGGTCATGGAATAGGAAGAAAATTACATGAAGATCCATATGTCTTTGGTTTTGTGGACCAACCCGTAAATAAATCACCTTTGATCAAAAAAGGTTTAGTGATCGCAATTGAGATTATTTACACAATGGGGACAGATCATATGATCTATGAGGAAGATAATTGGTCAATTATTACCAAAGATCGGAGCATATCAGCTTGCTTTGAGCACACAATTGCTATTACGGACAAAGGGCCTGTAATTTTGACATGAATATATAATTATTTTATGTTAAAATATAGACTTTATGAAGGATGACGTGATTACGGTTGAGGGAGAAGTGGTCGAGAATCTTCCCAACACCCTATTTAAAGTAAAGCTTTTAAATTCGGAAAAAGTCATTTTATGTTATCTGTCAGGCAAGATGAGGAAGAACTATATTAAGATTCTTCCGGGTGACAAGGTAAAGATAGAAATGACCCATTACGATCTAAATAGAGGAAGGATCACATATAGAAAATAAATATGAAAATTCACTCATCAGTTAAAAAAATTTGTCCGAAGTGCAAGATAGTCAAACGAAAAGGAAATTTATATGTTGTTTGTTCTAATGTTAAGCACAAACAAAAACAGGGTTAAAAGTCCATAAAGTTGGAAAGTCTATAAAGTCTTTAAAGTAAAATACTTTATGAACTTTATGAACTTTATGAACTTTATAACTTTATAAACTAATTTATGGCAAGAATGCTTGGAGTTACATTACCGGATGAAAAAAGAATTGATTATGCGTTAACCACCCTTTATGGGATCGGCTGGGCCAACGTAAAAGGTGTCCTGAAACAAACGGGTGTTGCCGCCAACAAAAAAGTCAAAGAAATAACAGAAGAAGAATTTAAAAAAATTCTTGAAGTGATCGAGACAAATTATAAGGTGGAAGGTTATTTGAGAGAAGCCATAAATGAAAATATAAAAAGATTGAGAGAGATCGGCAGCTATAGGGGAATAAGGCATGTCCGAGGTTTACCGGTTGACGGTCAAAGGACAAAATCCAATGCAAGAACAAAGAGAGGTAAGAGAAAGACCGTTGGAGCCCTAAAGAAAGAAATGTGGGCAAAGCTTGAGCAGAATAAAACTGCTGATGCCACTAAAACGGCCCCAGCCAAATAAATTTATTTATAAATATGATAAAAAAACAAACAAAGAAAAGCGTTATTAAAGGTAAAATATATATTACTTCTACCTTTAACAATACTTTAGTGACAATCACCGATGAAAAAGGCAATCCGCTCGTTGTTGGATCAACAGGAATGCATGGATTTTCTGGCACAAGAAAATCCACTCCATATGCAGCTACAGTTACAACCGAAAATGCCTTAAAGAAAGCCGAAGAAAAACATGATTTTCAAGTTGCCGATGTTCTAGTCAAGGGAATTGGACCGGGACGTGAAGCAGCTTTAAGAGCGATCAAAGCTTCAAGAATAGATATTAACCGTATTATAGATATTACACCGGTCCCTCACAACGGAGTGAGGCCACCTAAAATTAGGCGTGTTTAAATGCCAGTAGGGGTCGGGTAACCCGACCCGTACAAATAAAAATATATGAGATATAGAGGACCAAAAAATAGAATAGCAAGGAGAGAAGGAGTAGATCTAGAACTAAAAACATTAGGTTCAAAGTCTCATGCCCGTTTATTGAAGAAATTGGGTGTACCTCCTGGACAACATGGATTGCGAAAAAGAAGGAAGGTGTCAGAAAGAGGTACTCAACTCCGAGAAAAACAAAAGTTAAGATATATGTTCGGAATTACCGAAACTCAGTTGAAAAATTATTTTAAAAAGGCAAGCATGAAAAAAGGTAATACCGCCTTGTATTTGTCACACTCTTTGGAAAGTAGATTTGACAACATGGTCTTTCATTTGGGTTTTGCTCCAACCAGAGCTGCTGCCCGCCAATTAATTACTCATGGGCATATGTCCGTAAACAAAAAAAGATTATCTATCCCTTCCTATCAAGTTAAGGTTGGAGATGAGATGAGTTTTTCTGACGTCAAGACGACAAAGATCCCTTATATTGAAACCTCTTTAGATAACAAAGATGTTATTCTGCCTTCATGGTTGGAAAAGAAAGCCACTGTCGGAAAGTTGATAAAAGAACCGACACAAGAAGTGATTGAAAAATTGATAAATCTGAGATTAATCATTGAATATTATTCTCGGTAATTAAAAGTTAAATTATAAACAATATGTTTAGTCCAATTTTTTTCACCCAAAAAACTGAAGAGGGTAATTATGGAAAGTTTGTCATTGAACCATTGCCACAAGGTTTTGGCCAAAGCATGGGTCATGCATTGAGAAGAACTCTTCTTTCTTCATTAAAAGGAGCAGGAGTTACAAATATAAAATTTGAAGGAGCCCCTCACTTGTTTTCAGTTATCCCAGGAGTGAAAGAATCCGTTTTAGAGATCATGTTGAATTTGAAACAACTTAAATTTGACGTCAAAGAAGGTGGTCCTTACAAGGTTAGCTTTGAAGGAAAAGGTGCAAAAAAAATATATGCAAAAGATTTAGAAGGTGAAATCAAACCAATCAATGGTGATTTTTATATTGGTGAGATGACCGATGATAAAGCAAAATTTTCTTTTGAGATTATCGTTGAAGTAGGAGTCGGTTATTCAACAGTTGAAGATCGTGAAGAAAAAAAGACCGGTTATATTCCAGTAGATGCCTTTTTTTCACCTATCAAAAAAGTGAATGTCAAAGTAGAAGAGGCGAGAATTGGAAGAAAAGATAATTCTGACAGACTTATCATTGAAGTTGAAACTGATGGAAGTATTAAACCTGAAACAGCCATCAAAGAAGCAGCAGAATTATTGACTCAATATTTTGAGTATCTTCTTTCTGGAAAAGATAAACCAGAATTGAAAAAACAGACAAGTTTGGCCGACGAAAAGAAAGAAGCAATTGATAAGAAATTATTTGAGATCATCATTGATGAATTGAATTTGCCATCAAGAGTGATCAATGCTTTGCTTCGAGAAAAGATTGAAACAGTTGCCGACCTGGTAAAGACCGGAAAAGAAAAATTAACCGGAATGAAAGGTGTTGGTAAAAAATCTATCGAACTTATTGAGGAAGAATTGAAGAAAATGGAAATAGAGTTGAGTTGATAAAGTTCATAAAGTTATAAAGTTTGTAAAGTTATGAGACATGGAGTAAAAAAAATAAAATTTAGTAATGGCGTTGATTCCAATCGCGCATTGGTCAGGAAGTTGGCTGTAAATTTCTTTTTAAACGGAAAATTGTCAACAACCTTGCCAAAGGCAAAAGCGATTAAACCTGTTTTGGAAAGACTGGTTGAAAAGATGAAAGTAAAAACAGAGGCAAACATCAACTATTTGAAACAAAAATTGGATAACAAGGAAGTCATTGAAATGGCATATAAGGATATAAGTCCTGTTGTTGCTAAAATAAATGGCGGCTATGTAAGAATTATAAAACTTGGTCAAAGAGAGTCTGACGGAGCTGAAACTGCCCGTATTGAATGGGTCTATCCGATCATTAAACAAAAATAAATATGAACAAATTAACTCAATCAACAAAACCAACCAAAGAAAAACAAGTTGTCAGAAACTGGCACTTGATTGATGCAAAAGGTAAGATCTTAGGAAGAATGGTTCCCGAGATCGTCAAACTTGTTCAAGGAAAACACAAAACAAGTTATGTTCCAAACATGGACATCGGTGACTACATTGTTGTCATCAATGCTTCTAAAGTAACAATTTCCGGAAAAAAATCATTATCCAAAGTGTATACTAACTACTCGGGTTATCCCGGCGGTTTAAAGAAAATAAATTTTGCTGATCTGTTGAAAAAAGATCCAAGAGAAGTCATTAAAAGAGCTGTCTCAGGCATGTTGGCAAAAAATAAGTTCCGTGATGACAGATTGAATAGAGTTAATGTCTTTGCAAACGAAGAACACAGTTTTAAAAATAAATTTACAAATAAATAATATGGCAAAAAAGATAAAAAACTTGGCTTTTTATGAAGCGATCGGAAGAAGGAAAAGATCGGTAGCACGGGTCCGACTTTACTTAATGAAAAAAAGTACTGAAGTCTTGGTTGGAAAATCAAAGATAAAAGCCGGAGAAATATATATAAACGGAAAAAATGTTGATGAAACATCTTTTAAAGCTTACAAAAAAAAGTTTCTCGCAATGCCTTTATTATTGACTAAAAACGAAAGCAGATTTGCTGTCTCTATCGTTGTAAGCGG
Source organism: Candidatus Roizmanbacteria bacterium (assembly GCA_024653985.1). Lineage (GTDB taxonomy): Bacteria > Patescibacteriota > Microgenomatia > UBA1406 > GWC2-37-13 > GWC2-37-13. Next base: position 3,428 of record JANLIS010000117.1, on the reverse strand, counting down.
CGGAGGAACGACCGGACAGTTGGACGCAATGGTTCATGGAATATCAAGAGCCCTTTTGCTCGTTGATAGCGACGCCTACAGAATAACTTTGAAAACTAACGGTTTATTGACAAGAGATCCAAGAAAGAAAGAAACAAGAAAAGTTGGTACGGGAGGAAAGGCAAGAAGAATGAAACAATCACCTAAGCGATAATTTACTTTTTTACTTATGATCTCTCTTTCGATCATCATTGTTTCTTTTAATACAAAGGAAATAACTAAAAAAAGTCTTTCTTCACTTCGCAAAGATCTGATTAAATATCCATTGGAATATGAAGTCATAGTCGTTGATAATGATTCTCACGACGGATCGGTTGAGTTTCTTTTGGACTTGGAAAAAAATTGGAACGAACTTCATGTTATTTTGAGCAAAAAAAATCTTGGTTTTGGTTTGGGAAATAATCTCGGACTGGAAAAAAGCAGTGGAAAACATATTCTCTTTCTTAATTCTGACGCAATCATTTCCGATATAGATTTCCGTGACCTAGTCAAGATCATGGATATGCAAAAGGACATCGGAGCTCTGACCGTCAAAGTAGTCTTACCGACGGGAGAGATAGATCCGGCTTCACACAGAGGGTTCCCGACGATATGGAGGTCTTTTACCTATTTTTCCGGACTGGAAAAAACATTTGCAAATGTTCCTATATTAAATAAATTGTTTGGCGGATATCATTTGATAAATCTTAATTTAAATAACATTCACGAGATAGACGTACCTACAGGAGCCTTTTTGTTTACAAAGAAGGAGATCCTTAATAAATTTGGCGGATTTGATAAGGATTATTTTGCTTACGGGGAGGACATTGAGATGGCATTTCAAATAAAAAAGTTAGGTTACAAAATAATTTATTATCCGTTTTGGAAGGTTCTTCACTTAAAGTCGGTATCGGGATTAAAGAAAAATGACCTGAATATACGGAAAAAAACCAGTTATCATTTTTATGACTCAATGAAAATTTTTTATGACAAACATTATGCTAAAGATCATAACTGGCTTACCAATAAATTTGTTCATCTGGCAATAGACATTAAAAAATCTTTTAATAAATGAAAAAAATAGGAATAGATGCCAGATTATATTCTCAAACAGGGGTAGGAACCTACCTAAAGAACCTCATATATTTTTTAGAGAAAAAAGACCTGAAAAACAAACTGATCTACATATATTTATTACCTGATGATTATAAAAAACTGACCTTCAAAAATAAAAACATTTTGAAAAGAAAGGTTTATGAGCGATGGCATACTATCGGAGAACAACTTGGTTTTGCGGTAAAATTATATCAGGATAACTTGGACCTGATGCACTTTACCTATTTCAGTTATCCGGTTTTTTACTTTAGAAAATTTGTTGCGACCGTTCACGACGTCACACCTTTACTGTTTAAAACAGGAAAGGCCTCAACCAAAAATAAATTTATTTACAACCTGAAGCATTTATTTTTCAGATGGATCCTTCGCTGCCAGATCGTGAGAGCGGCCAGGATAATTACCCCGACACTTACGGTAAGGAATCAGTTGGAAACGATTTACGGTAAAAAAATATCAAGCAAGATATCAACTATCTATGAAGGGGTCAATTACCAAATAATAAATTCAAAGGAAAATAAAAATTTAGGAAAAAAATTTACGGATTTTTTTATATATGTTGGCAATTTCTATCCTCACAAGAATATAGAGAAATTGATCCGAGCTTTTTCAACTGTCAAAACGTCAGGAAAGCTGTTATTGCTCGGACCCAATGATTTTTTTAAAAGAAGATTATCACAACTTATCAATGAACTGAAACAAAAAAATAGGATTTTATTTTTCAACAGTTTGTCGGTAGGAGACCTGATATTTTTTTATAAAAATGCCAATGCCCTCATTCATCCTTCAATATCGGAAGGCTTTGGTCTTCCATTGATCGAAGCGGCATATTTTGGTTGCCCGATAATCGGGTCAGACATCAAGGTATTTAAGGAATTGTTGGATGATAATTATCTATCTTTTGACCCGAATAATGTAGAAGATATGTCCGAAAAAATAGAACAGTTCATTAATAAAAAACCTAAATTTGATTACAAAGATATTTCAAGTAAATATTCTTTTAAAATGATGACGAATGAGACATTAAGAATTTACCAAAAGGTTCTGTATGGAAATTGACCAACAAATAATTCTTCAATATTTAGCTTCGATGTATCGATACATCTATTGAAGAAAATACACTGTTCTAATAATCCAAAAACCTACTTTTGTAAGTTATAAGTAGTAGACAATAAAATTGTTAAATGGTTTTATTGTTTCATGGTTATAAAGCATCGTAAACAAAATCGTCTAAAGGGTTTTGATTATTCTAAAAATGGATATTATTTTGTAACGATTTGTACCAATAAACGTCGGTGTGAATTTGGTACGGTCAAAAATGAAATCATGACATTGAATCATTATGGAAAAATTGTTGAAAAATGTTATGAAGATTTAATAAATCATTATTCAAATTGTGTATTAGATGAATTTATCATAATGCCAAATCATATCCACGGAATAATTATTATCCAAAATATAAATCAACACGTAGGGAACGGTTTGAAACCGTTCCCTACAAAATATTCGATATCCGAAATGATTCGTGGATTAAAAACATTTTCATCAAGAAGAATTCATGAATCTGGATTGATTTCATTTAAATGGCAAAAATCATTTTATGACCACATTATTCGTACAGAATATTCTTTATATTCTATCCGTCAATATATCAGAGACAATCCAATTAATTGGAATGAAGACAGAAATAATCTCGGATAGTTATCAATGTCAAAATATTTATTCTTTATTTAGATTTAGAATATTTTGGGGTAAACCAATAATATGAATTTGGATACTTTCCAAAAAGTCTAACTAATTTAGGGAAAATAAACCATAAAGTTGTAGCAGCTATAAATGTGGTTATAGTAAAGTAATTTAGTTGTATGTTAATTTTTTTGTAATCAAAGACATAAAGAAAAAACGATGAAGTAATAAATATTAAAGATAACAATACTGTCTGTTTAAAATTTATTTTATTAAAAATCGCTTTTTTATAAGGAATATTTGCAGTCAAAATGAATACAAGCAAATATAAAATTTTTAAAATCATCAAAGACAACATGAGATATTATAGCAACCCTGAATTAGTATGTTTGAGGTTATTATATAATATAGACAATGATAAAACCTAAAAAAATTGCCATAGTTTATGACTGGATTGATAAGTGGGGAGGAGTGGAAAGAGTCTTGCTTAATCTTCATCAAATTTTTCCAAATGCAGTTTTTTATACTTCATATTTTGACAAAGAAAAGGCCGATTGGGCAAAAGATCTTAATATAAAAACTTCATTTCTTCAAAGTTTTCCAGGTATGAT
>JANLIS010000100.1 GCA_024653985.1 Candidatus Roizmanbacteria bacterium | reverse complement strand
GATTCACCTCATCATATTTGGTATATTCCCGGAGCTGACCTTATTTTTGCACCAAGTGAAAGAACTCAACGTGAACTTCTAAAATATGGAAAGAAAATTAACAGTAATGTTCCTATTGTTGTTAATCCGTATCCAATTAGCCCAACCTTAAGTAAGCCGCTGGCCAACGAACAGTATGAGGAAAAGCTTATGCAGGTTGACAATAGTTCAGATATTCCAATTCATGTCATTATTCCTATCTCTGGAGCTGCTGTTGGAACAGACTATTTTGCCACTTTAACGGCAGAACTTAATAAAAAATCACCTCGTTTTCTTTTTCATATAATTTGTAAGGATGCGCCATTCACGAAGGAGTTCATTAGCGATGTTGCCGTCCATGAATACATAAGGATCTATGGCGCCCAAGAGGATCGGAAAGTGATCACCGCCTATGAAAATGTTTATCAAAAAAATGTTGTTTCGATCGAGATCACCAAACCAAGCGAACAGTCATTTAAAGCGCTTATGGACTGTAAGGCGGCAAATGCTCCAATCCTCCTATTTACAGAGCCAGTAGGACGTCAAGAATATGATAATCTTGATTTTTTAAAGCGACATAAATTAATTCCTAACAATCAGGACCAGAATACTCTTCTTAAAATGAGGGTCAGCCCTGAAATATTAAAAAAGGCATCTTCATGGAGAGGGATAAGGTTAATAAGAAATCCTGTTGAGGCGGCTAAATTTATTTATTGGTGTCTGGAATCGGGAATATTTTCTAGAATGATGAAATATAATCCAGCACTAAAAAAAGATGGTTTTAATCCGAACGAGCTATCACCTGATGGAGTAAAAACGTTCTGGGAAAAAGTTGATAGTTTATTGTAAGTATTTTTTTATGAAATTATTTTTGTCCCTATTTCTTCCTCAACTGGCTGGCGCCATTGGCGCCCTATTTACTGTCAAAGCAATCCCAACTTGGTATATGTATTTAAATAAACCTTCATTTTCACCACCAAATTGGATTTTTGGACCTGCATGGTTAACTTTATACTTCTTAATGGGAATATCCGTTTACTTAAATTGGATCAAAAAAACTAAACAAGCTAAATTTAACGTTCGGCTATTTTTTATTCATCTTTTCTTTAATTTTATCTGGACTCCGATATTTTTTGGAGCAAGAAATCCATTGTTTGCATTATTTATAATTATTTTTATCTGGTTATTTATCATAACAATGATCGTTAGGTTTTGGAATGTCAACAAGCTCTCTTCTCTATTGCTTATACCCTATTTATTTTGGGTGACATTTGCAAGTTTACTTAACTTCTACATTTGGAGATTAAATTAAAAATAATTAATGTTATAATATAAAAATTATGGATGATTCAGTAAAGGTTATTTTAAAAAAATTAGATGAAATTGACAACCGCCTAAGATCAATAGAAGGTGTCAAAACTGCAACTGTTACCACTCAAAGAGTATCTGAGGCCAAAGAAGCTAAAATTGAACGTGATCCCCTGTTTGGCAAAGCTTTGGAGATGATGGATAAATTTGATGAAATGTCATCAAAACAATTAATGGAAGCTTTAAAGATAGATCAAAAAAGAGCTGATAGTATTTTGGATCAACTTGAGACTGCCGGACTCGGAACTTGCTACATGAAAGAGGTTTAAAACTTGCATATAGATATATCTTATAGTATAATGATAGGGTGGAAAAATTAAATCCCCATTTTGCAACTCTATTGACTTTGGGTATGTGGCTAATAGCTGCCTGTACTCCAACACCTGAAAAAAATACGACTGTCTATATTATAGGAGATGGGGCTAATGGAACGAATCCATATAGCACAAGTTCAGGAGCACCAACCGACTGGAAATGTAGTGTTCCGGTTGGTCAATATCAAATAGAGGATGTTGATCCGCAATTCGATATAATTAAAATAAAAAATTGCTGGATAAGCAACAAAAATAAAAATGTTTCACGCAGATCACCTGCTGTAACCAGAACCCCATATCCAACACCAAATGTTTGGATTAAAGGGACTCCGTAATTTTCTTTTCAAAATCATCTGGATGGAACCAAAGCTGGGTTTTTGTAATAATCTCAGTAGTTTTGTGCTTATTTATTGACTTCATTTGAAAACTTTTAAGTTTAGATTCTAACCAATCGTTTATAGTGTCTAGTATTAAGTATTTAGTATTTAGTATTTTTTTTATACTAGATACTTCATACTTCATATTAAATACTTGTCTAGCATTTGGAAATAGCCTAAATACCCACTCATTAGCTTCTAAAAACCTCTTGTAGATATCCTCCTTGATGATAATTGGCTTCATTTGAAGTACTTCGTGACCTACAAACAGCGTTTGCTTAAAGTGCGGCACTTTTAGATTGTTCTCATCGAAGAAAAGATTCAAACATACTTTATTTCTCGAGTGATTGTTCCATTGTTTCATTGTTTCATTGTTAGGAAGAAGTGAGGAGTTGAAATTTTTTGCGACTTGGGACACCCCGTTTCCTACGGGGAGGGTTCCCACTTGAGCTAAAAAATTTTGACTTCGAGCTTCTCTGTTACGTCTTAGTCCAAATATTTGCGCTAAAACTAAAGTAATCAACCTGCCTGTAAATAGTCTATTTTTTGCTGTAATAATAAATAGATCTATATCATCGTCTTCCCCTGCATTCATCATCGAAATCGAACCTGATAGGCCAATGAGACGGATTTGTGGAAAAAATGATATTAACTTGATATATAGCTTAAATCTAATAGAATTTAGCTTATTCTTAGAGATTTGCTGTTTCTTGGTTAGATTGTTCCATTGTTTTATTGTTTCATTGTTATTTTTTACTTTTGACTTTAATTTTTGACTTTTAACTTTTGAATTTTGACTTAACATACTATACTCCACTGGAGTATATTTTAGACGTTTTAACTCCCTTTTGAGTTCATTTTTTGTTATTTTGGCCTGTAGGAAGGTGTAAATTTCCTCCAACGTAGGGTAATA
>JANLIS010000085.1 GCA_024653985.1 Candidatus Roizmanbacteria bacterium | reverse complement strand
GGATTCCTGCCGGAGCCTGTCCCCGAATGGGGGCGGGAATGACACCGCAGATAATTAATAATTTATGAAGTAGCTTATTTTTGCCTTGGCTTTAAGGTCAGCCACGAATTTTTGAATTTCTGTCTGAAGTTTTTGTTGTCTGACGGCGGCTTGCGCTTGGACCCTACTCAATACTGGTGTTGGCTGTGTCGAGTCCAATGAAATCTGACTGTTTTGACTGGCTAAATATTCATCCATTTCTTTTTCAGAAACAGTGACATTCTTTTCAACCATTTTTGTCACCAAAAGCTGCAATTTTATCTCCCCGACTAGATCATTCTTTGTCATTCCCTGTTGAGCTAACAAAGCATCGAGGGTTGATCCTTGAGATGAGACGTTGTTTTCAATTTTTAGCAATTCTTTATCGACTTCTTCTTGAGTAACTACAACTTTTCTTTTCTTTGCCTCTTGATTTATCAAAGTTTTCAAGACGATCGTTTCAAGGACTTTCTTTCCACCTTGTTTTTCAAGATCTTTGATAACTGTAAAACGGTTGATCAATTGTCCATTAACAGAAGCAACGAAAAAGGTTTTTCGGGCAAAATAGCCTCCACCAACAATGAGAAGAAGGATAAATGCATAAAGAAAAACTTTCTTAGGTAGTTTCACTGAAAATTTTGGGGCCTTTACTTTTCCCACAGATTCTTCAACAACTTCTTTTTTTGTAACGGTTTTTTTGGTTCTTATTTTTTTAGCCATAATTAATGGTACACAATAATTATCAAAAATCAAGTGAATAAAAACCGTTTCTAAAATTTAGATCGCTTACGGTATCGGAAATCTAAGAGCGAGCTTTTTGACTCGCAAACGAATTTCCTTTAGTTTTTTATTAGCCATCATTTCTTTTTCAAATTTGGCTATATAATCTTTTCTTCCTTTGCCCGCCGAAGCCTTGGCGGAGGCGGGTTCTTTTTCCGGTAATCGGTAAGCTTTCAACAGATCGATCACTTCCAATATCACTCCTCCGATAAACTTCATCTCTTTTTCCTTCATTCCTCTTGAGGTTGAAGCCGGTGTCCCCAATCTTACCCCTGAAGGATAAAATGGAGAGGACATTTCGTCCGGAACGGTATTTTTATTTAAGGTCAATCCGACCAAATCCAAAGCTTTTTGAGCAAAGACTCCTGATCCATCTCCAAGTACTGAGGCGAGGTTGACAAGTAATAAATGGTTCTCGCTGCCACCGCCAACCAATTTCAAACCGCCGTCGGTCAATGTCTTTGATAGGACAACCGAGTTTTTGACGATCTGGGCTGCATATTTTTTAAAAGACGGTTGAGATGCTTCAAATAAAGCTACGGAAATTCCCGCTGTCGTATTATCGTGCGGTCCTCCCTGAAGGCCCGGGAACACAGCTTTATTTACTTTATCTCCAAGCTCAGGATCTTTCTTTAATCCCTTGTTCGTCACCATGATCATCGCTCCTCTTGGACCTCTTAAGGTTTTATGAGTGGTTGTAGTCACGATATGAACATAAGGAACCGGTGATGGATGGGCTCCTCCGGCAATAAGTCCGGCAACATGAGCAATGTCAGCTGCCAGATAGGCACCAACCTCATCGGCGATCTCAGCAAATTTTTTATAATTAAATTTAAGCGGATAAGCAGTGGCTCCGACCCAAATTAGTTTTGGTTTGTGTTCTTTTGCCAGTCTTCTTATCTCAGCATAATCAAACAGATCATTATTCTTATATACATTATCTTTCTTTAAAGAATATTGGAACGGTTTATAAAAGATACCTGTTGCCGAAACCGAATGTCCGTGAGTCAAATGTCCTCCAGCGATCAAAGCCTGACCCATAACGACATCACCTGGTTTGCAGGTAGCTAAATAGACAGCCAAATTAGCCGGTGAACCTGAATACGGCTGAACATTTGCAAAAGGAACTCCAAAAAGTTTTTTGGCTCTCTCCTGACACAATATTTCCAGTTCATCAACATTTTCATTGCCGCCATAATATCTTTTTTTTGGATAACCTTCAGAGTATTTATTAACAAAGTATGAGGACAAAACTTTTCTTACTTCGCTAGATGCGTAATTTTCGGAGGGGATCAATTCTATTCCTTCTTTCTGTCTCTTTTCTTCCTTTCTAACCAGATTATAAATTTTTATGTCTTTCATTTAATTAAAAAATAAAATTAATAATAATTAAAATCGATGCTGGTTAGAGTTGTTTATGTCATTTTACGTACCATGATAAACTAATGATTTTTTTATTTCAAGAGGAAGTATAATAGGTATGTAATTATTAAAGATTAAATATTAATTTTTAAATAATTATTAAATGTTTAATTATTAAACGTTTTTTGTTTAACTGTTTAATATTTAACAGTTTGTTTAACAATTAACCGTTTAAGATTTAACAATTTGAAAATATGGTTAAATTACTTTTGGGTTCCAATATCCTGATGATCGTTGCCTTTATATTCAAATTCTCAAGATTGCCTCCTCAGATACCTTTGTTTTATTCCCAGCTATGGGGAGAAAGCCAACTGGCCGATTCATGGGTGATCTTTATTCTTCCGGTCTTCATGAATATCATATTTTTTCTTAACAGATATATCTTCAATAAGTTTTATTCAGACAATTCTTTTATAAAAAATATTTTTTATTACCTCAATGCATCTTTGATCATCGGCTTTACATTGATATTCATTAAAATTATTTTTCTTGTTTCATAAAATGAACTTTTTAATTTTTTTGTCTGCCACCATAATTTCATATCTCTTGACCTTTCCGACCATCAAACTTGCAAAAAAATTTAATTTAGTGACGGATTCAAAAAAAAGAAATCATCCGGCCCATACCCATGTCGGAATCATCCCACGGGCAGGTGGACTACCGATATATCTTTCTATTTTATTTACGTCGCTCATCTTTTTGCCTGTCAGCAAAATTATTTTTGGGATATTGTTTGCCAGTTTTTTTCTGGTTGTTCTTGGATTGTTTGATGACGCCTATGACCTATCTCCCTACATGAGATTTGTCGCTAATATTTTGATATCGGCTCTCGTAATTGCCTTTGGTCTGGGTATCCCATACATTTCCAATCCTTTTGGCGGTGTGATCCGATTGGATTTTTGGCAGATCCCTTTGAATTTTTTCGGCCTTCATTATATTTGGGTGGTCGCTGATCTGCTTGCAATAATCTGGCTCACTTGGTCTACCAACATGATCAACTGGAGTAAAGGAATTGACGGGCAACTGCCGGGATTTGTTGCTATCACTGCAATATTTTTGGGATTATTATCTCAACGATTTACCAGTCATGATATTTCAGCTCAATCAGTGACGATCTTAAGTTTTATTGTTGCTGGGGCATTCTTAGGATTTTTACCCCACAACTTTTATCCTCAGAAAATCATGCCCGGTTATGGTGGAGGAGCGTTGGCCGGATTTTTACTCGGAATCCTCTCTATCCTTTCATTTGGAAAATTAGGAACAGCCGTTTTGATCTTATCCATACCGTTGATCGACGCTTGTTATACGATGTTCAGACGTTTGAAAAAAAGACAGTCCCCTTTCCGGGCTGACTGGGGTCATTTTCATCACCGTTTGATGGAGATCGGCTGGGGAAAAAGACGGATCGCAATATTTTATTGGCTGATCTCGCTTATCCTCGGAGTTTCCAGTTTGTTTTTAAAAGGGATCGAAAAATTGATCGCCTTTATCCTGATCGGAGTCCTCCTTCTGGTCTTCGTTTTTATAATTGAAGAGATGAAAAAACAAAATAAAAAATTAACCTAATTACCTAATTGATCTAATATCTAATAAAATCCCAATAACCAAGTTTCAAGTATTCCAAACAATAACCAATTACCAATAAGTCAATATTAAAAACGGTTTGGTGTAATTGGTAATTAAATATTGAAATTTGTTTGTTTCTTGGTATTTGGTCATTGGTTATTATTTAGGTTAATTAGAATAATTAAAAATTAGAAATTTTATGAAGTATTATATTAAAACATTTGGTTGCCAACAGAATCATGCTGATTCAGAAAGAATTGAGGCCGATTTCAAAGCCCGGGGATACACCAAAGCCCGAAGCTATAAAAGTGCCAATTACGTCATCATAAATACCTGCATGATACGGCAAACGGCTGAAAACCGTGTCTATGGATTGGTAAATAATCTTGGAAAAATAAAGCAGGCAAAATTAAAAAAGGGTGAGGTTTATAAAATAATTATCACCGGATGCATGATCGGTATCGTCTACCGTGACAAGACCGGAAAATATTTAAAACTACTTAAACAAAGAATGCACAATGCTGATGAATTTATGCCGATTGAAGAAGTAGGTTTTAATCTCACCCCCGTCCGCACCGATAAAACTAGTGCTTGGGTACCTATATCAAATGGTTGCAATAACTTCTGTACTTTTTGTATCGTCCCATTTACCCGAGGCCGTGAGATAAGCCGTCCCTATGAAGATATAATTTCCGAATGTCTGGAGCTCAAAAAGAAGGGTTATAAAAATGTCATGCTACTTGGTCAAAACGTCAACTCTTACGGTGCCGATCTTTTAGTTGGTGAGAAAAATATCCAAGTAATGAGAGATGCTGACAAAACATATTTTGATATTGAGAAAGCGAAGGGATCTTTTTTGAGAAATTCGCCAGGGGCCCCCATGGGGGTGTGGCGGTCGAAAAAAACGATGCCGAGCTTTCTTAAAAACGTCAAACCTGTTTATGTCAAACATTTAGGCCGCCAACGTATCCCCACCCTATTCCCCCACCTCCTCAATGAAGTTGCAAAAATGGGTTTTGAGAAAGTTGAATTTATGTCCAGTAATCCCTGGGATTTTTCTGACGAACTGATCGATGTTATGGCCAAAAATGAAAATATTAGCAGGTCGTTACATCTGCCCGTCCAATCTGGAGATGATGCAGTTTTGAAAAGAATGAACCGGTGGTACAGTGCGGACGAGTACCTCGTCCTAATATCAAAGATCAAAGCTCAAATACCAAATATGAAATTCACAACAGACATAATTGTAGGATTTTGCGGAGAAACAGATAAAGAATTTCAGAGCACAGTAGATCTTTGTAAAAAAGTTGGATTCAATTGGGCTTATGTCTCTATGTACTCTCCCCGGTTTAATACTGCTGCAACGAAGGTATTTAAAGATGACGTTTCCCATATCACAAAGAAAAAACGATGGTTAGTACTGGAAAATTTGATCAACCAACCGCAACTCAAAAAATCCAAAATCCACTAATTAAATTAGATGTCATTCCCGCGAAGGCGGGAATCCAGACAAAAAGCATTGGATCCCCGACTAGATCGGGGATGACAAACATGAACAAGGCTAAATATTTTTATGTTAAAATTAACTAATGAAACTACTTGTCACGGGAGGTGCCGGGTTTATCGGGTCAAACTTCATTCTTTATTGGCTAAAAAAATATCCTGACGACAAGATAATAAACCTTGATAAATTGACCTATGCAGGTAATTTGGAAAATCTAAGGTCGGTTGAAAAAAATCCGAACTATGAATTTATTAGAGGTGATATTTGCGATCCAAAGCTGGTTAATTCATTGACAGAAAAAGTTGATACGATCGTCCATTTTGCCGCTGAATCCCATGTTGACCGCTCAATATCGGATCCTGCTCCATTTATCAAAACAAATATTGAAGGAACTTATGTCTTGCTTGAAGCCGCATTAAAAAATAAAGTAAAAAAATTTCATCATATCTCAACTGATGAAGTTTTTGGAGCCCTTGAATTAAATTCAAAAGAAAAATTTAATGATAGTACACCGTATAATCCCCATAGCCCATATTCTGCTTCTAAAGCTTCATCTGATCATTTGGTTCGCGCCTATCACACAACTTATGATTTGCCTATTACCATTTCCAACTGCTCCAATAACTTTGGCCCCTACCAATTTCCGGAAAAATTAATTCCTTTAGCGATTACAAATCTTATTGAAGGAAAGAAAGTGCCTGTTTATGGCGATGGTCTTTATGTCCGGGATTGGCTTTATGTCGAGGATCACTGCAAAGCAATTGATTTAATTTTACAAAAAGGAAAAATTGGGGAAACATATTTGATTGGAGGATTAACTGAAGACGTTTCTAATATAGACATTATCAAGAAAATCTTAAAAATTATGGGGAAAGATGAA
>JANLIS010000084.1 GCA_024653985.1 Candidatus Roizmanbacteria bacterium | reverse complement strand
TTGGCGGAGGGAAGGGATAAGGTATCCGTCTCATGGAGGAAGATTTACCGGAAAGCCATCCTATTTTTATCACATTGAGGAATCAAGTAAAAGTTTATTCAAGAAAACGGGCTTATCGCCAAAGGATTTTGCCTTTGCAGTCTTTCATATGCCTAATGGTAAATTTCCGGTACAAGTCGCCAGATCACTCGGTTTTTCTCCTGATCAAATAAAAGATTCTTTGGTTGTTGACTATCTTGGAAATTCCTATACCGCATCAGCATTGATGGGTTTAATGCCAGTGTTGGAGAAAGCAAAAGCTGGAGATCTGATCTTTCTCTGTTCATATGGGAGTGGGGCTGGATCTGACAGCTTTGTCTTAAAGGTGACAAAAAATATGGAAAAAAATAGAAAGGATTTTTTAAAGATTATTAAGGATAAAAAATATATTAACTATCCAACCTATTTAAAATTTATGGAAATGATATGAGCAATGTCATCGGATATTACACAACTCAGTTTGGTGAGCTTTGGGAAAAGTCGCTTTTTGATCTGGTGGAAGAAGCAGTACTTGGTGTTTTGAAACAAACAAAACTAGAGAATAGGCAGATTGATGCAGTTTTTTTTGGCAACATGTTGGCCGGTGTTCTGGAGAATAATCTTCATTCGCCTTCAAAAATTGCAGAAATTTTAAAGATTAACGTACCAATTTATCGGGCTGAGGCTGCCTGTGCTTCAGGTGGAGCCGCTTTTAATTTAGCTAAAAATTATTTGGATGCAAACAGTAATAAAAATATTTTAGTGATCGGGGCGGAAAAAATGACCGATTATTCACCTGAGGAAACCATCACGGGTTTATCTGCGGCGGCATCAGGTGAGGAACAGGAAGCGGGTCTGACATTTCCAGGGTTATATGCGATGATGGCAAATTTCTATTTGCAAAAATACGGTTATACGGAAAAAAATTTGGCGTATGTATCAGTAAAAAATCATTTTCATGGAAGCTTAAATGACAAAGCCCAATACAGAAGAAAAATCAGTGTAGAAGATGTTTTAAAAAGCGCCTATATTGCTTACCCGCTAAAAGTTTTGGATTCCTCACCGATCTCCGACGGAGCTTCGGCTGTTATTTTGACGAATGATCATACTATGATAAATAAGCAAAAATACTCGGCAGCGATCTTGGCTTCAGAAGTGATTACGGACACAATCTCTTTAAAAGAGCGGAAACAAATTGATGAAATTTTAGCAACTAAAAATGCCGCAAATATGGCTTTCAAAAATGCAAAGATAAGTAGGAGCGATATTGGAATAGCTGAAGTTCACGATTGTTTTTCCATCGCAGAAATTTTAGCTATGGAAGATCTTGGATTTTGGAAAAAAGGTGAGGGTGGAAAGAAGATCACAGAGCAATCAACGATGTTTGGAAATGGCGGAGACTTGATTGTCAATACGTCAGGAGGATTAAAAGCTGCCGGTCATCCGGTTGGAGCAACAGGAATAAAACAGATCGGAGAAATATTTTTACA
>JANLIS010000071.1 GCA_024653985.1 Candidatus Roizmanbacteria bacterium | reverse complement strand
GTGGCTCATTCTTCTATTGATAGGCTTAGCGTTTCCTCTTGAACCAGGTTTGTAACGCTTCAATTTCTGTCCTTGCTCAACGCTTAGAAGTTTAAAGTTTAACAGATTATCTTCCACTTTCAATATCTGTCGGGCGCTGCTGATAGCTGATTTGATAGCTTTATATAAAATTTCTGATGCATCGGTGTTCTCATACATTAAAAATTCCAAACTTTCAGCCGGTTTCAATTTCTTTATTGCAGGCAAATAAAAACGGGCTTTTTTCGGTGAGACCGGTAAATTTACAAAATATGCTTTGGTTTCCATAATTATTTACTACGTCTTTTTACAACTAATGATCTGCTCCATTTATTTTTATTTCTAGTCCTATTTCCGCGGGCGGACTTTCCCCAAGGAGTCTTTGGATGCATACCTTCTCCAGACCTTCCTTCTCCTCCACCGTGTGGATGACTTCGGGGATTCTGAGCCGTACCACGAACGGTTGGCCTGATTCCCATCAATCTTTTTCTTCCGGCGCTACCAATTATTTCATCTTTAAAAGCAATATTACCAAGTTGACCGACAGTTGCCCAACAATCCTTAAAGAATCTTTGAACTGCTCCTGACGGTAACTTAAGGTGAATAAATTTGTCTTCTTTAGCGATTACTGATGCGGCAGTTCCGGCTGATCGGATCATCTGTCCACCTTTTCCGATATAAAGTTCAACATTGTGAACCAATGTTCCAATCGGGATATTTTTTAATTGTAATGCATTTCCAATTTTGATATCGGCATTTTCGCTGGCCATAACCTTATCGCCAACAGCCAATTTATTTGGACAAAGAATGTATCTCATTTCATTGTCCGTATATTTGATCAAGGCAATAAATACGTTCCTGTTTGGATCTCTTTCTATCCTGATAACTTCACCTTCAATGTCTCGTTTATCTCTTTTAAAGTCGATTATGCGGTAAAATCTTTTTTGTCTTCCACCTTGATGTCTGACAGATATCTGACCACTATTGTCCCTACCCGATCTTTTTTTCAAGATCATCATTAAACTTTTTACCGGCTTAACTTTTTTTGATAATATTTTTTTATTCATAATTATTTTTGAGGAAATAGGTCAATCTTACCTTCATTTAATTTAACAAAGGCAATTTTTCTATCAGCGGTTTTCTTTAGCAAACCTTTTTTTCCGACCCTTTTTTCTTTTCCTTTTCTTATCATTATCTTAACTTCACCTGTTTTTACTTTATAAAGAGTTTCTAAGGCTTGTTTTACCTGATTTTTATTGGCTTTTTTATCTACCTCAAACATATACACCTTACTTTGCACTAAGTTTGTCGCTTTTTCTGTAAGGATCGGTTTGATCAAGATTTTATTTATTAACATTTTTTGGTTTGCTTGTAAAAACTTCTAAAGCGTTTTCAACAAAGATCAAGCTGCTGCTCTTTAGTATCAAATATGGATTTAAGGAATTCACATCAACAAAAGTTGCGTTTGAAATATTCCTCATGGCCAGTATTAAATTATTTGTTTCTAATTTTTTCAAAATTATAAGATTATTTTTTCCGGCTAATTTCAATGTTTTCAAGAAGTTGGCAATAATTTTGGTTTTCGGTTCCATGTTCAAAGCTTTTTCATCTAAGCCATATATCTTTTTTTCCTTCAGTTTGGATGATAAAGCTCCGTATAACGCCAATTTCTTTTCTTTTTTATTGAATTTCAAATTGTATTCTTTTTGTTTCGGACCGTGAGCAACTCCTCCACCGACAAATATAGGAGCTTTGATCGCACCGTGTCTGGCTTTTCCTGTTCCCTTTTGTCTGTATATTTTTCTTGTTGAACCAACCACTTCGCCTCTGGTTTTTACTTTAACATTACCTTGTCTTTGATTTACCAAATAAACTCTTATGGCTTGAGCTAATAATTTAGGATTGACGGTTGCAGCAAAAACTTCACTTGGAAGTTGTATTGTCTTTTGTTCTTTTCCATTAACATCATAAACGGATAAAGACAAACTTTCTGTTTTTTTTATTGTGGCCATATTTTTATGTACGGGTTTGATTAATCAAACCCCTACTATTAACTTCTTATCTCTAATAGTCCGCCTTTTGCACCGGCGACCAATCCTTTAATTAATATTCCATTTTCTTTAACTTCAACTATTTCAATATTTTTTATTGTTACTCGATCATTACCCATTCTTCCGGCCATTCTTTTTCCTTTGAAAACTCTTCCTGGAGTGGTTGTCATTCCGATTGATCCTGGGGCTCTTTCATCTCGTGAAGCACCGTGAGTATGTGATCTACCTTTAAAACCATGACGTTTGACTCCACCTTGAAATCCTTTTCCTTTTGATATTCCCGAAACTGTAATCAATTCACCGCTTTTGAATAAAAGAGTTGGATTGATAACATCTCCGGAAAAGATTTTGACCTCTCCTATTTGAATTCCTTTTTTTCCGCCTTCTTCTATCGCTTTTACATTTTCTTTATAATCTTCAAGTCGGAACTCCCTTAAAAAACGAAGCGGGGTCTTTATCCCCGCCTTTTCTAACTCTCCTTTTACAGGCTTTTTAATATTTTTAGTTGCTCCTATCCCAAGCTTAACTGAAAAATAACCCCGTTTTTCCGGGGTAATTATATCTATAAGATGACATGATGAGGTGTCAATAAAAGTAGTAGGCATCCTTTCACCATTTTTATCGTATTGTTGGGACGAAGCTGATTTTTTTCCTAAAGCAAATGCTGGCATAATATTAAAACTCCAAAAAAAATGCCCCAGATTGGGGCTAACATTCCAATCCGAAAATAAAAATCCTTAGTTCCCGAACCAAAGGGAAGTTTGACTTCCCAAAAGGATAATTAACATGTAAACAGCATTATATAACAATGATTCAAAATGTTCAAGCAGAATTTATTACATTTTCACTTCAACTTCAACACCGGCAGGAAGCTCAAGATGCATTAATGAATCTATCGTTTGATTGGTAGGATTCAAAATATCTATCATTCTTTTGTGAGTCTTTAAACTAAAGTGCTCTCTTGCATCTTTATCAATAAAAGAGGCTTTGTTTACAACGAACATCTCATTCTTTGTGGGCAATGGAATTGGACCAACTACATTGGCACCAGTTCTGATCGTTGTGTCAACTATTTTTTGACACGTTTCATCAATCAAACGATGGTCATATGACTTAAGCCTAATTCTGATTCTTCCTTTCGGCATATTAAGGTGCAATAAAAATTACCTAATTAATCTAATTAATCTAATTAACCTAAACAAGCTTCAATTTCCAAGCCTCAATTTGGATTTGGTGTATTGGGTATTTTTAAAAATTAGGTCAATTAAAAATTAGAAATTTATTTAATTATCTTTGTAACTACCCCTGCCCCTACCGTGTGTCCACCTTCACGGACAGCAAATTTCAATCCTTCTTCCATAGCGACTGGGTAGATTAATTTTCCTTTAATCTTGACATTGTCTCCTGGCATAACCATTTCAACTCCGGCTGGTAATTCAACCTCTCCGGTAATATCGGTGGTCTTGATATAAAATTGTGGTCTATATCCTTTAAAGAATGGTGTGTGTCGTCCACCTTCGTCTTTGGTAAGAATATAAATCTCTGCCTCAAATTCTGTATGAGGTTTGATTGAGCCTGGTTTGGCAATGACCTGTCCTCTGATAACATCTTCTTTTTCAACTCCTCTTAAGAGTAATCCAACGTTGTCACCAGCTCGAGCTTCGTCCAATGTTTTCTTGAACATCTCAACTCCGGTAATAACGGTCTTTCGAGTGTCTTTGATTCCAACGATTTCCATTTCTTCATTTACCTTGGCGATTCCTCTTTCAACTCTTCCGGTGACCACTGTTCCTCGGCCGGAAATTGTAAAGACATCCTCAATAGGCATCAAGAATGGTTTGTCGACTGGTCGGACAGGATCAGGAATATATTCATCAACTGTCTTCATAAGAAGTTCAATTGCTTTTAATCCTTCTGGATCATCGGCTAATGCTTTGATCGCAGATCCTCTGATGACTGGAACTTTGTCTCCTGGAAATTTATATTTGGTTAACAAATCTCTTACTTCCATTTCGACTAAGTCCAAGATCTCTTTGTCAGCAACCATATCACATTTGTTTAAGAAGACGATGATGGCTGGGACATTTACCTGTCGGGCTAACAAAATATGTTCTCGGGTTTGTGGCATTGGACCATCTGGAGCAGAAACAACTAAGATGGCTCCATCCATTTGAGCGGCACCAGTGATCATGTTCTTAATATAATCTGCATGTCCTGGAGCATCAATGTGTGCATAGTGCCTTTTGTCTGTTTCGTATTCTGAGTGATGAAGGTTGATGGTAACTCCACGGGCTTTTTCTTCTGGAGCTTTATCAATATCTTCATATTTCAAGAATTTAGCTTGTCCTTTTTTTGAAAGAACGTAGTGAATTGCTGAAGTTAAAGTTGTCTTTCCATGATCAACGTGACCAATAGTACCAATATTTAAATGAGGTTTTGTCCTCGCAAAAACGCCGTCTGCCATATGATTATAAAATTAAATTAATAATAATAATTAACAAGCCTTTCTTATTATAACGAAAAAAATTAAAAAAACAAGAAGGCTTTTCAAGCTTTAAAAACAATATTAAGGTTTTAGGTGAAAATTGTCAATAGGATTTAGGAATGTTGATTAATTGTTACACCCTAATGTTACGGTGTAACATTTTGTCCGTTCATTGATTTAAAACATTTTGCTACAATGTTTGACATGAGCGACTACGTTTTAAATAAGGAACAGCAACAAGCAGTGAAATATAATAAAGGACCCCTTTTAATTATTGCCGGGGCCGGAACCGGAAAGACCTCTGTGATCGTTGAAAAGATAAAACACCTTGTCAAAAAAAAATTAGCCAAGCCTGAGCAGATCCTTGCCTTGACCTTCACGGAAAAAGCTGCCTCTGAGATGGAAGAACGGGTTGACCGGGCTATGCCATACGGCTATTTTCAAATGAACGTCTCAACATTTCATGCATTTGCTGAGCAGATATTGAAGGAAAACGGTTTTCAAATCGGCCTGTCCCCAAGTTTTCGCTTGATGACCGAAGCCGAAACGGTTATCTTTCTGAAGCAGAATCTTTTTCTTTTTAATTTAAAATACTTTAGACCTTTGGGTAATCCTAATAAATTTTTAGAAGTTCTTCTTCAACATTTTTCCCGCTTAAGGGATGAGAACATATCACCTGAAGAATATATTCGCTTTGCTCAAGTGAAAAATGAAAAATTAAAAATGAAAAATTTAGAAGAAGACGTATTGATAGAAAGAGAAAAGTATAAGGAGTTAGCTCAAGCTTACCAAACGTATCAAAAATTAAAGATAAAAGAGGGTTTGATGGACTTTGCCGACCTAGTCTATAATCTTCTCAGATTATTTCAAAAACGACCAAACGTCTTAAAACGATACCGACAGCAATACCGATATGTCTTAGTTGATGAGTTCCAGGATACCAATATCTCTCAATATCAATTGATTGAACTGCTTTGTCCGGCAAAACTAAATCCCCGATTAACGGTGGTCGGTGACGATTCTCAAGCTATCTATAAATTCCGTGGCGCCTCAATCTCAAACATAATAAATTTTATGAAGGATTATAAAAAAGCCAAACAGATCACTCTAAGAAATAATTACCGATCAAACCAGACGGTTCTTGACAACGCCTACAGACTGATAAAAAATAATGACCCTGATACTTTGGAATTCAAATTAGGAATATCAAAAAACTTATTAGCCAATAAACCTAACGATAAAGAGGCCGTTAACATGTACTTAGCTGAAAGTGCTGAGGAAGAATCAGATTTTGTTGCCAAGAAAATTTTGGAACTGAAAGATAAATTCAGCTTTTCTGATTTTGCGATTTTGGTTCGGGCCAATAACCATTCAGAACCTTTTGTTAGATCTCTTGTCCGAGCCGGGATCCCCTATCAGTTCTTGGGTCCGGGAACGCTCTACAAACAGCCCGAGGTCAAAGACCTGATCGCCTATCTTAGGGTACTTTATAATCTTGAGGATTCGCCTTCCCTTTTCCGCCTCCTATATATGGATATGTATAGTGTTGATAAAAAAGATGTCTCTTTGCTCCTTACTTTTGCCAAAAAAATTAACCAGTCCTTATTCCAAGCCATTGAAATCTACCTCGCTCACCACAATCAATTAATTAATCGAAGTGAGTTTGAAATTTACAAACCATATCTTCCGTTATTAAGGTCCGAAACAAAAGAAAAATTACTGATAATTTATAAAATGATCATCAAACATCTTGGTCTTTTGAAAACAAACACTGCCGGTCAGATCCTCTATTATTTTTTGGAAGATTCCGGATTGTTGAAAACATTGACAAATTACAAGACTGAGGCACAGGAAAAAGTTGCTATCAATATCTCAAATTTCTTTAATAAATTAAAAATGTTTGAGTCGGAACATGAAGATGCCTCTATATTTGCGGTTGTTGATTTCATCAATATGAGCATTGAAATGGGTGAGTCTCCACTCGTTTCCAAAACAGATATTTCCTCATATAACGCAGTAAATATTC
>JANLIS010000065.1 GCA_024653985.1 Candidatus Roizmanbacteria bacterium | reverse complement strand
ATGAGTATGACAGCAAAAAAAGACTTTAGAATGGAAGCCAAAATGAAACTGAAAAGCACCGCTAATTTGGCGGTTAGCTTGATGCCATTGTTAGGCTTTGCCTTATTTATGATTGAATTATGAAGGTTTGACCCTCGACCTTCTTCTTCCTTCAGCATGTCTCGGATATGTGTCGATAATTTAAAATCCATACTTTTTGCAAGAGATACGGCAAGTTTGTGTTATCATATTTTCATCAAGAAATTATAAATTTTCTCCACGATATTATCAAATAGTTTGTTATCAAATCCCAATCATTAATCAGCTTATTAATCCCGTCTAACATTCTTGGTGCGAAGAAGCCTGAAGGGTTTAGATGAAAGTCTTGGGTCTTTTTTCACAATATAGCTACCTGCTCGCTCAATATTCTGTCTCTAAGGAGTGGATGTAATGAGTCGTATGTTAGCACATCTACGTTTCTGCCCAATAATTCTTCAATATCTATCTTTAAACCTGCAAGATCAAGCAGACTGGCCGTTTCTGGAAGTTCTACCAGAATGTCTATGTCGCTTTCTTCCGTTATTTCACCCCTCACAACAGACCCAAAAAGCGAAGCCCTGCGGACATGATATTGTCTTAGAACCGGCAATATTTTATTTTCTATTTCTTTAATGGTCATTTAAGGAATAGCCACTTCTTTTTCATTTACAACGCTGGAGAGTAAATTAAGGATGAAATCCTTTGCATCAAGTATTTCTAAGAGAACAGGCTCGCCATCTTTAGAAAAATGGATAATCATCTGCCCTTTTTCTTCGGCATAATCTGTCTGCTTGTCTGAAAGCTCAACAAGAAGGGCGAAAACTTTGGATGAATATCTTTTATGGCGTGTTAGCCAGCTGTTACGCACGGTCATAAAATAAACCAACATGTCAATTATTAACTTTACACTGCTCTACTTTCCAAATAAGTTTTGAGATGTTTAATAGCATTTTTGAACGGGTATCAATGGAATTCTTATCCCAAACATCAAAAGATTGTAATAGCTCGTTTGCTCGATTAATAGAAGTATCGCTTCCAACCGTTTCTATATTTGAAATTGAGCGAGTCAGACAAAATTTGCTCTTAGAATATTCTGGTTTCTTCTTATCAAAAAAGTCTCTCTGTATAGATTCATTAATTGGACATTCAAGGAGTGTTAGGTTACTAATTTTGTTTTTGTAAATATTATATTCCTTTTTATCGCCCTTCGAAAATACATCTATTAATTCTTGCGATGGATTATCTGGCAATATGTGCTCTATTTGTATTGAACTCTTTAAATATTGGATAATTGAAGATTCCTTTTGTTCCCCAACTCTTAGGTTTTCTATAAAGTCAGTTAATTTAGCTAAGATATATTTCAATTTATATTTTTGCATGCTTGATGTATCCATTGTTATAAAATTACTTTCAAATGATCTCATTCGCACATCAAGTTTACTAAGTAATCTATTTTGGATAAAATCATTTAAGTTGACGATGCTCTTAATATTTCTTATTTCCGATGTCCAACTTGCAAACCTTTTTTCTATATCCCGTGGAGGTTCTTTGGTTATATTGTAGAAGAAAAGAACATTTTCTAATTGTCCTACTAAATGATTGAACCAATCTTTCTTCAAGGCATTTGCAGATAATAAAATTAGCAAATGTTGCCTAAAAGCGTTTCCAAGTAATTTTGACTGGTTTTCTAAATTAATGTTGTTGTCAGAATGATAACGATTTCGTAATAAATTTATATAGAAATCTGCATTTTCATGTAATTTTCTAACAAATGGAAAAGCGTTACTCTTATAGTTGCACTTAGGTTCATTTTTTACGAACCACTCATAAATATCATCTTCACGTACAACACTTTCTCCTTTTTGATCTTTTGCGACATCGTAGTTTGCCATAATAAAATATCGTAAAAAACGTAAAGGTTTTTCACTTACTTTCTGTCCAACTACGGATTTTTTAAATTTGTCCCATTCCTTTGCCAACTTTGTAAATTGGTTTCTCTCCATTTGAATAAAAAGTAAGTTTTTTAATAAATCAACTTGATCAAGGCTGATACCCCGCTCATTTATTGTTTCAAATATTTTCAGGGCGTTACCGATCTCCGGTGTTTCAATCTGAATGACTTTTACTTTGTTAAGTAAATACCCTAAAAATTTCTTAATCCGTGTAAAGCTATCTTCAGTTGAAAAGTTATTTTCAAAAAAAGACGAAATATGTTTATGTGCATCGAATATTGTTTTACCTGGAAGGCCTTCAATCATTTTAGGATTAATTGTTTCATCATCATCTGTTTTGTATAAATCATATAATACTTCCTTGCCTTCGTATTGAATTTCGATAATATTTGAATGAACAGTTTCTCCTGTTTCCGTAATTGTTGCTGAATAAAGTAATTTCTCAATCGATGAACAATCTGTTTTGTTCTTTTTATAATACCTTTTGATATTATTTAGTGTCTGAACGAAAACACCCTTTTTGGAAAAACGCCAGGACGATTTTCCACTCACCAAGAGACAACTTTAAAATTTGATATTAGGTTTTTGCTAAAA
>JANLIS010000040.1 GCA_024653985.1 Candidatus Roizmanbacteria bacterium | reverse complement strand
GATCTGGCCACACCTATCGACGAGATCGAAAAATTGATTGCAGGAACAAAGGAAAGCGGACAAATCATCATTGGCTCCCGTAATAACAACCGGGAAGGCGCACCTCTCCTCCGCAAGATAATGGCGAAGGGTTTTATAATTATCAGAAACTTAATTATTGGACTGAAAGGCATCAAGGATACTCAGTGCGGTTTTAAGTTGTTCGAAAGACAAGCCGCTCTTAAGATCATTGATAAGCTTCAAGTCTTTCATGATAAAAGGATCGCCAAAGATTCATCTGTCTCTGCTGGTTTTGATATAGAATTTTTATTTTTAGGACAAAAACTGGGTTATAAAATTATTGAGGTGCCGGTTGTTTGGAGACATGTTGAGACGAAGAACGTAAATTTTTTAAGGGATACCTTGGAAACATTAATAGACATTTTCAAAATTAAAATGTTGGACCTGAAGGGTAAATATAATTAATGACAAATGACAAAATTCAAATAACAATTGAATAACAAATTACAAATATTTAAATGTTTAAAACATTTGTTATTTGTCATTTAAAATTCAATTGATGTTTGTTATTGGTTATTTGTTCTTTTCAACTTCCTTAATCGCTTCTCTGTATTTGCAGTAATCACAATCTGCTCCTGAGGCCGGCAGTTTATTACTATTCAAACATTTGTGAATATCAGTTATAGTTTTTCCAACCCAGCTGTCGTCTCCCACATATGGAATTATTTTCACATCAAATTCCAGTTTTCCATCAAAGGCCTTTTTATCGGCATCACCGTTGCAATAAACAAAATAACCTGTTGAAGAAACCTTATGACCATTTTTTCTAAATAACCACTGGTATATTTCCATCTGTCTTTTATACCCAATCTGCCAATCAGCATCCAATGATACCTCTCCGACCTTGGAAGTAGCTTTATAATCAACGATTATCAATTCTCCATCCGGATTGACCCAAATATCATCTATTCCTCCAGTGATATTCAGATTTGTTTCTTTGTGTAAAAATTCTATCCCACCACGAAGAGCATCTCTCCACTTATCCATATTTTTATCTTTTAATGGAACTGCCTTGATCTGATAGGTATTCATTAATGGATGGGGAGTTTGATCAGCCCGATGGATATCAAATTCTTTTTTTAATAATTTATCAACAGCTGAATTCAAGGAAAATGGAAACCCTGGTGGTTGAGCAACCCCAAGGCGTCTGTCAAAATAAAAACAACGAGGACAGTTTAGGAATAGATCTATTTTAGAACGGCTTAAACGAAAGGGAAAAAGTGAACCGGGTGTATAAAGATATGATTTTCGTCGAGGATTATAATATTGAGACATTAAAATATTATACTAAAATGTATTGGTTGTAACTTGTCATTCCCGCGGAGGCGGGAATCCAGACTAAACATACCTTATAATTAATCTGAAATATGAAAAAGTTCTTCCCGATTTTATTTTTAACAATAATTTCAGCTCTGCTAATTTTTTATCGCTTCACAGCGATCCCAAAAAATTTAAGCTTTGATGAAGTTGAATTTACAAAGCTTGCGCTTTCTTTGGATAAAAAACCCTATATCCCCTATTCTCAGCTCGCTACCGGTCATTCAACTTTATATTTCTATAAAATACTTGGTTCCTTAAAAACCTTTGGGGTGAATACCTTCGCCCTCAGATTTCCTTCGGCTATCTTTGGAGTTTTATCAGTATTACTTTTCTATTTGATAATCAAAAAGATCTTTAAGCGGCAATTACTTTCATTTCTGTTGGCGCTTACCCTGCTGTCTTCCCATTGGTTTATAAACTTTGCTCGTTTTTCTTTTGAAGCAACCTTTCTTTTATTTTTAGAGCTGACATCGATCTATTTTATACTAAAATTTGATGAGGTTATAAAAGTGACGACACCTTTTTTGAGAAATTCGGTGTCTAGCTTTTATTTGATGATGTCAGGTCTATTCGCTGGCCTCTCTTTTCTTTCATATACTCCCGGCCGGATTTTTTTTCTCCTGCCATTAGGATATTTGTTATTTAAAAAACAATTGAACAATGAAACAATGAAGCAATTATTGTTATTTCTAATTCCCTTTGTGATCATTATTACTCCTCTTACCTCTTATCTACTCACCAACAAAGACACTCGTATAGATCAGCAGTTTTTTTTGAATAACCACGAAATGCCTGTTCAGGAAAAATTGGCTGGCTTCTGGCAAAATATTTCATCAACTGCTTTGATGTTCAATATAAAAGGAGATGTTAATGGCCGCCACAACTATCCGAACAAACCGGCATTAAATCCTATCTTGGGAATATTGTTTATTGTCGGATTGGCTATAGCAATCAAGTCCTCCTTCGCTAAAGCTTCGAAGGATAAACAATTGAACATTTTTTTTCTTTCATATTTTTTACTCTCCATCTTTCCCGCTTTAATGACCTATTCTTGGGAAAATCCTAACATGCTCAGAACCTATACAAGTTTGCCATCGATCGTTTACTTCGTTGGTTTATCTGTCGTCACATTAAATAATTTCTTCTCTAAAATAATTAAGATAAAAAAACCTAAATACCTTGTCCTGAATATTTTATTTTTCATCTTCGTTTTCTCCGGTATTTATGAGCTTCGCACGTATTTTAAATATCAATCAACTGTATTTAACCAGGCATTTGAGATAAAATTACCATTAGAAAAAGCTATTAAAATCAAAAATCCATGAAAAAACACTGGCTCATTATTGTTTTTTTGATCAGTTATTTTTTTTTGATAGTTTTTAAGCTTACTTCCCATCCGACCCCATTTTTTGATTGGGATGAAACCATTTATGCTCAGGTCGGTCGGGAAATGATCAGGGAAAAATCGCTTGTCCCGCTTTGGCAAGGAAATTTTTGGCTTGATAAACCACCACTTGTGCCTTTATCCTATGGCATTGTTGCAGCCATATTTCCCAAGGCTCCCGAACTTTCAACCAGAGTATTTACCTTAAGCTTGGCTATCTTGGTCTTAGGATTGACGTATATCCTCTACTATCGTATGACAAAAAATCAGATATTGGCTGCGTTAACTGTCATTATCACTTCGTTTACCAGTGTGTTTTTACAGCGGACGCAGGTCCTTAATGTTGATGTTTTTTTATATTTGGGTTGGTTGGGTTACATTGTCTTCTATTCAAATTTTTGGGTCTCATTATTGTTTTTGGCGATCGGCGTTTTGAGCAAATCGTTATTGGGCTTTTATCCAGTCGTAATTTTTGCCGGACTTTACACTTACCAATTGTTTATCAAACAGATAAAACCAAAACAATTTAAAGAACTTATTACCCCTCTCATTATCCAGTCTTCCGTATTATTGATATGGTATGTAATAATGCTTGCCTATTTTAAGATGCCTTTTGTCAAGGCACATTTTTTTGACAGCATGATAAAAAGAGTTACCGCTTCGATCGAGTCGCACTTTGGGAAGAGGACATTTTATATTGACCTTTTGTTTAATCAATTGGGGGCTCTTGTTATCTTGTCACTTGCCAGTATCGCCTATATTTTGAGAGATCTATTTAAGAAAAAAAACCTGTTGGCGATCACATTGTCATTATTTTTTGTTCCATGGTTCCTTTTTTTAAACCTGACCAAAACAAAGATTGATTGGTATATATACCCTATTATCGCCCAGTTCGCTTTTTTGGGAATTTATTTTATAGACCTCATTAAAAAATATAAATTACTTATTGTTGTTATTTTTCTGATCACTGTGGGGACGATCTTTAAAAATAACATATTGAATAAGTCTTTATTGAATACCTATTATTCTTCATATGATAATAGCTATATGCTGGCCGTTCATTCAAAAAATGTTTGTAGCAGTATCGATGTTTTAGTCGATTCCGGTAGCCGCCAAACTCACGATACTTTAAAAGGTATGGGTCTGCTTATAGGCACGTCAGAATGGTGGGGAAACCACCCGTCTATAGTTTATTACTCTGATAAAAAGGTGAATTTTGTCTATGAGGTTGGTCAATTCAAAGACCTACTGGTGAAACCAAAAACAAATGAATGTTTCGTTGTCAACGAAAATGATCTATCATTATTATCAAATACCAGATCGATCAAGCTAAGCAAACAGTTCAAAGATCTATATTTATATAAATAAAATGAAAAAAAATTTATCACTGATCGCCACATTAATTTTTTTTGTTGTAGCAGCGGTAAATATCATCAATCCGATAAAACAAAACCTTGGAATATTTACTGAATCATTCAACCCCAAGCTCTACGAAAAAAAATATAATAATTCCCAGTATGTGATACCTCAATCAAAAAATCCCATCTCTGATGAGGAACTTTTGAGTTATGCTGGTTATCGGTATGCAACAGGAACCAATCCGATCCTGATAAATTCCGATCATCCACCGCTTGGAAAATATATAATCGGTTGGTTTACATTGCTCACGGGGAATAACAGATTGGTATCGGCTTTCTTTGCTTTTGGCAATTTGGTCCTTATATTCTCTATTATTTATTTTTTAACCAAATCAACTTTGCTTTCCAGTTTTGGAATACTTCTCGTTTCTTTTGACTCAATGTTTGTCGACCAGATAATCCACTCGCCTATTCTTGATATCATTCAAGTTTTTTTCCTTGTCCTCTATCTTTTATTTTTAATATTTTGGATCAAGAAAGAACAACTGTGGAAAGTGGTTGCAATGGGGTTGGCATTGGGAGCCATGTCTTCAACAAAACTTTATTTTCCGATCTTTGTTGTATTGGCAGCAACTTTCATTACCTTGATATTATTGAAAAAGTCACTGAGAAAAATAATTATTATAATATCTTCACTGGCTTTTATAACAGGATTAATTTATACCCTTTCTTATTTAAGTTTCTTTATGTATGGAAATTCTCTTCGTTCGTTCCTCGGCACACAAAAATGGATATTTCTTTTTTGGAAAAATAACTCTGTACAAAGCAGTAAATTTATCGGTGATGCTCTGACACTTATATTATTCAACCAATGGAAGGTTTGGTGGGGAAATAAAACCTATATTCAATTTGAACTATGGAACATTCTCTGGCCGATATTTTTCATTACGGGAATAGCATCTTCCGTGTATGTTCTGATAAACACTTTTAAGATAAAACACAACCTTTTATTTCAATCTACTATTTTAATCGCAGTTTGGATCTTTCTTTCAACCGCCTATCTTTCCTTACTCCCTATCTCACCCCGCTACCTAATGATCCTTTATTTACCGATTTATATTATAATTCCATTGGTACTAAAGTTATTGACTGTAGATAAAAATATTATAAAAAAGTGAGGTATTGATATTTTTTGAAAATCGCCAGGGGCCCCGTGGGGTGTGGCGGTCAAAAAATACCATACCGAACTTTCAAAACTTAAACTATGTTTGATATTTTTAAGATCATTAAATTTTTAAAATCAAAATTTACTTTTAAAGACCTTCTCTTTATCTCATTAATAATCATTCTCTTCTTTGCCACCAGACTGATCAATCTTGATAAACTGCCCATCTTTACAGATGAAGGAATTTACATTCATTGGGCAAAAGTGGCTTGGCATGATCCAGCATGGAGATTTATTTCCCTGACCGATGGCCGTCAACCTTTGCAAACTTGGGGAACCATCCCTTTTCTAAAACTATTTCCAAATAACGCTTTGCTTGGTGGAAGATTATTTGCGGTCGGAACCGGATTTTTTGCTTTAACCGGATTATTCTCATTGATGTTTTATCTGTTTGGCAAAAAAGCCGCCTATATTGCCTCATTTCTTTATATTTTTACACCGTATTTCCTTTTTTATGACCGCTTAGCCCTGATGGATTCCGGAATAAACGCTTTTGTAATTTGGATACTGTTTCTTTCAATATTGATGATCAGGAATTTGACCCTTGATGTGGCATTAATTTTTGGAATAACTTCGGGCATGGCCATGCTTGCAAAATCGTCTGCTCAGTTTTTTATGGGTCTTTCAGTTTTAGCTCCCATATTGTTAAATAAAGAAAAAATTTCAAATCTTTCCAAAAAAATAATCAACTACTTATTTTTATTTTTTATTGGCGCTGTTATTGCCGTTGTTATGTACAACGTCCAAAGACTATCTCCATTTTTCCATTATATCGGTGAAAAAAATCACACGTTCATATATACGATACCGGAACTTATTAAGGAGCCTTTTAAAAGTGTCTGGTTTAATTTCTATAGTATTCCCTACTATATCCTTATGGAATCGGCTTTCTTTGTTGTGATAGTCGGTTTGGCAGGATGGTTCATGCTCTTGAAAAACAATGTTCGTTTAGGGTTATATTTAAGTGCTTGGACCTTAATTCCCTACATAATTTTCTGCTTTGTGGCAAAGGTAATGTATCCTCGCTATATAATTTTTTTCGCCAGTCTTTTTTCAATTTATTTTACATATTATCTGATATATATTTCTAAAAAAAGTCAAAAGATCTCTTCCATAATTATGGTTCTATTTTTTCTTTCTGTTGCCTATTTTGATTACACGATTTTATTTGACTATAAGAATATTCCATTACCTGCGATCGACCGAGGACAATATATAACCGGCGGTAGCAGCGGATATGGGATCAAGGAAGTTGTTGAATATGCAAGAAAATTTAGTTACGACAGGCCAGTTAAGATATTGACCGAAGGAAATTTTGGAATGGCGGGCGATGTATTGGATACTTTCATCAGACCAACGGATAGAATAACGATCAGCGCTTATTGGCCACTGACAGAAAAAGAATTTATTGACAATAAATATTTATTGACCAGCGAACATGTTTTGGTGGTTTATGCTTATCAAGAAAACATTCCAAAATCGTCAAAGATACGATTTATACAAAAATTTGAAAAACCAGAAAATAAGTCGTCCATCCAACTTTTTGAACTAGTTAAATAGTTAAAAATATTAGCCATGTGTCATTCCCGCCCCCGATCGGAGTCGAGGGCAGGCTCCGGCGGGAATCCATGTTTTCTGGATCCCCGACTAGATCGGGGATGACAAAAACACTTTATGTTTCGATCAAAAAGAAGTGTAATGATAGCTGTTTTTGTCATTTTATTCTTAGGTTTTTTTCTTCGTTTTTACAGACTGAGCTCCATTCCAAACGGTCCTGAATGGGATGAGGCAAGCATCGGCTACAATGCCTTTTCAATCGCCAAGACCGGTTTTGATGAGTGGGGAAATAAACTACCATTAATCTTTCCCGCATTTGGTGACTTTAAAAATCCAGTCTATATCTATTTGAGTGCCCTGGTTATAAAATTCATCGGGCTAAGTATTTTTAGTACCCGATTTATTAATGCTTTTTCAGGAAGCCTGCTTATTTTTATTTGGTACCTGATCGCCAAAATGTCTACAAAAAATGAGAAGATCTCTTTATTGACCGCTTTTTTCCTAGCATTTTCTCCTTTTGGTATCTTTTTTTCCCGTATCGCCGGCGATGGAATAATTCTTTCCGTTTTTCTCATTAGTTTGGGGATCATGTTCGAACTTCTGTATCTTGAAAGAAAAAAATCTGTCTTCTTTCTTGTCTCTGTTATTTGTTTACTCCTTTCAATTTTTACCTATAACCTGGCAAGGGTTATTTCACCGGCTCTGATCTCTCTTATTTTATTATTAAATATAAAGATCAGCCAGAACAAAAGAATATATATATCGGTTTTACTTATTATCTCTTTATTTACCTTATTATTCTTAAAACAATTTGGCGTTAATCTAAAATCGCGACTTCAATATGTCGGTATCTTTGGTGATGAAAAAGGCAGTGTATTACAGATACGAGAATTGCGCGAACATGATAAAAATAGCCTTGTATCCAAGATCACTCACAATAAATTAACGGTTTATTTGATTACTTTCACCAGTAATTATGCAACGTATTTTTCCTCCCAATTTTTATTAGGTTTCAATGATAATCAACTGGTCTACGAGAGTCATTATCCTCCCCTCTATATTGTTACGATATTTTTCTTTTATCTTGGGATAGTGATATATATTAGAGAATTATTTAAAAAGCTTGATCCAAAAGATAGGGCGGGAAAGATACTGCTACTGGCCTTATTATTCCTTGCCCCTATTCCGGCTACCATTGCTGAAGGCGTCAGCGGCAAGCGTTCCTTAGCCCTTTTAGGAATAATGCAGTTTTTATCCGCTTACGGATTGGTTTTTATTTTAAATGATCTTCGTGACCAGAGAAAGAAACTGATAAAAATTATTTTAACTTTTTTAATACTTGTGAATATTTTTCATTATCTATTCTTTTATTTTTTTACCTTTCCGAAAAAATATAATCAATTTTATGCAAGCAGGGAAAACAGGATCTGTCAATTTATTAAAAATAACTACCAAGAATATGATTATTTTGTCTACTCAAAGAAGATCGACGGCTTTGCCTATATATTTCCTCTTTTTTGTCTTTCTTATCCACCGGATAAATATTGGCAAACTCACTCCTATATACAAAAAGATGGTTGGTTTACCGTCAATTCTTTTGATAAATTTATTTTTCCTGATGAGATAGGCCCTGACCTTATCAACGATATTTACAACAAGAAAGGTAAGAAGATCGCTATCTTTCTTAATGAGGATGAGAACAGAAAGGCTCCTCTCAACATAAAAAAGATAAGACTACCTATTCCAAGCGAGGCACATAATGAATTATATCTTTACGAGCTAAAAATATTATGAAAAAACTACCATTAATGATCGGACTGCTCTTTATTTTTAATTTCATCATTAAGGGTTTGTTCTTAAGCCATGCTCCAAACAGCCTATCTTTTCAGGAAGTTGAAATACTAAAGCTTATCCATATCATTCCGTCTGTAGACGATTTTTCTTTCAGATTTATCAATGTATTTATCGGCAGTTTTATCGATACTCTGTTGTTTTACTTTATCTATAAAAAAACTAATAATTATTATATAAGCCTTAGTATTGCCATATCGGTCGGTCTTTCCCCATGGTTCGCTATCCTGTCAAGATATCTGAATATTTATCTTATTCCTATTTTCCTAGTGGTTTTTATATTGAACATCTTTCCAAAAAAAACTTACCCCTTATTGATCGCCGTATTATCTTTGATAGTCTTTAGATATTTTATTATTAGCCAAGATCTGACATCAATTAGATTGACCTTGCTCATTCCTGACTTGGCAAGACTATTTGATCTCCAGACGATATTCTTTCAAGGTGATACATCCTCACCGATGCTTCGAGTACCATTGACAGGTTTTTTCTATTATCTTGATTTGATCGCATTCTTTTTTGGAATCGGTTATCTGTTTATTATTGATAAAAACAAGGAATTAAAAATGTTTATAAACCATATCTTGCTGCTTGGGGTGGTATTTTTTCTTATTTTACCCGCCGATCTATTGATGACCCAAAGAGGTGAACTGATATTCTTATGGATTGGGATAATCAATGGACTTGGCTATTATTATTTTTTTAATATCTTAAAAAAGAAAAGTTTTTTTCTTGTATATATTTTTATATTTATATTATTCATCAATCTTCTATTTACAGCTGAACTGTTTGTCAATCATTTCGATAAAAAAAATTCCTCTGAATGGAGCTATGCTGAAAGATCAACTATTCAGCACCTTGTTTCAATAAATAAAAATAGAGTATATGTTTCAAAATCCAATCAAAGCGATAAATTGTATAGATATCTAAAATTTTATAATCCAAAAAATATTGAATATAAAAAAATGGAAATGGCTGATTTAAAAACTATTTGTCAGTCTGATCAAGTAATCTGTATCTTGAATGAAGGTGAACTAAGTGAATTTAATATTGAAAAGGATGATTCCAAGATGCAGTTTGGTCACTATGATGGATTACCCATCTACTTTATTTTGTAGATGATGTTTGCCACAACATACCTCCAACGATAAAAAAGAAACCAATAAATTGTTGAGGGCTGATCACTTCCTTTAAAAAAATAGCTGATGCAGCCAATGATACGAGAGCAGTTATCGGAATAAAAGAAGAAGCAACAGACACTGGAACTTTTTTTATTGAAGAGTACCAACATAATGCTACAACAGCAGTAAACATACCAAGACACAAACCAGTAGTTATGATATTGACATTGAACAAGCTGATGGCAGACCCATTTGTCAGAAAAGTAAAAAGTAAAAGCATTATTCCGCCGTAAAATTGCCGGCTAGCCAATATTAAATTAACATCTATTTTATTGTTTAATAGTTTTTTTCCTATCAGGTGGGAGATCTGGAACATTAACGGAGATAATAAGATCAATATATCCCCCAAATTAATATTTACTCCGCCTTTATAGACGATCGTTACCGCTCCAATTACCATTGCCAATGTTGCCCCTATTTGACCTCTTTTGAGAATTTCTCCTAAGAAAATAGTTCCCAAGATAAGTGAATAGATCGGCTCGACTTGGAGAAGCAGTCCTGTGTTCGTTCCCGATGTTATTTTTGTACCAATGAACAGTAATCCCTGACCGGCGGCCGTGAAAAATGCCACTCCAAGCATGGTTTTTAGGTATTTCAAAGAGAAGAATTGGTTCATCTCTTTTTTTGCAAATAGAAGTATAAAAAATGGAATTGATGCGGTTAAAGTTGAGATGCTGACAAGAAGAACAGGATCCAATGAAAAAACGAACCGATGGGTAACTATCGGAAAGAGACCCCACAAAATCATACCCAAAAGAAGAACCAGGTAAGTTTTGCTAATTCTCATATTATTTATTTTTTTTGTATAAACTGTTGAGCAAATAAGAAAGGACTATCGCCAATGAAATTGCGCTTATGTAATTACCCAATGTCCTTACAAAGGTATTTTTAAACTTAAAGGAAAGCTCATGATCTCCTGCAGGGACTATAACATTGATCAATTTAAGATCATTATTGTCATCTATCTTTATCTCCTTTCCGTCTAATATTGCCTGCCATCCTGGAAAATTATATGTGTTTAACTGAAATACGGACGACGCCTCGGCTACGACACCAAACTCTTTTACTTCAAATAGGTTTTTTATAACGACAAATTTTGTTTTACCGGTTTTGATCACGGCTGGGTCTTGCATTAATTCGCTTTCCTTTATTGCCAAAGTGGTTGTCCCCAAACCGGTTTTCGTCGTCTTAACGGAATTGGGAACAAATTCATAAGAGGTCCCACTTATCCTCCAGGCAATTTCTTTGAAACTGGTCCTTTGTGAATCATTGGTAGATATAAATTTTTGCGGTCTGAAATACGGATAATATTTAATCACTATAATAGTGACCACTCCGGCAACGGCAAGGCCTACTAACAGATAGCTGTATTTCTTAATAAATATTTCTATAAGTTCCTTAAAAAAAAATATAAAATAAGCGGATATAATGGCAATAAAAAGATTAACAAAGGTCAAGAATCTCCAAGGAAATTGAATATACCAAAGAAAACTTATCCCATTCCAGATAAAAGAAGAATATTCTGTCATCATAAAAAGACTTACAAATAAAGAAAATAAAATAAACAGGTAGGTCTTCAAAATTCCATCGACCCTTTTTCTTTTAAAGAGATATAAGATTCCGAATATTAGAGAAAGGACTATGAACAATATTGGTACTTTCCCTAATTGATAGGTCATTCCGTCGCTTAACCCTTTAGTTGATCCTCCGTAACCCCAAGGCGAATACCAAAGTTGGGACAAGAAAACATAGTGATCCTGATAGTTTGCCAGCTCCTTGGTCAGAATACTGTCAACAAAGGTAAATTTTCTCTCAATCATGGACGGCAACCAAAAAAAAGCCGATAACCCTAATGACAGAATTCCTCCGGCAATGGAAAAGAATAGCAACTTTAGTTTGTCATTACTCCTTATGAATAAAAAGATAAAAAACAATCCGATGAAGATGATCGACGGAAACGCAATCAAGGGATGGGTCAATATCAATAAAGCAAAAGAAATCGCCAAAAATATTGAATTTCTCCAATTTATTTTTTGTGACAATTTATACAAACATAAAAAAACGAATGGCAAGATCGCCAGCGTAAAAAATTCTGCCAAGGCTCCTCGCACATAGACCGTAATTGAATGGTATAAAAAATAGGTATAAACAGTACTTCCAAGTATGGCCGGCAGACGTCCTATCATTTTTCGTATCAATAGATAAATCCCCGCTGCCGATAACAAAAATCCGCTGATGATCATTAATTTTATGGACCAGATCAAAGAAAAACCTAAAAAATAAAAAATTGAAGCAACATAATAAATGAGAGGTGGATAAAAATTAAAAAGTGGGTATCCATGCCCAAAACCCAACATATCGACCCAACGAGGAAACAGACTTCCCTGCTGAATACCTGTCACTAATAAATGAAGTCTGGCAATATGTTGGTCATCATGCATGGTAAAGTACTTATTATTCAGAATGCTTACGAAGGCGGGAATTGTTATAATAAAAACAATAAACAGACCTGAAAAAAAGTTTATAACTGACTTTCGCATAATATATTTTACTATTATATAAAGATTTATGAACGAAAACACGAAACAGCTTAAAAAAAGAAGCGTTTTCAGTACTTTGAGCCTTTTTTTTCAGAGCGGTTATTCGGCGCTACTTGGACTGGGTGCAAACTTAGTTCTTACGATCGTTCTCTCCCCCAAGATATTCGGTATTTATATCACGGTGCTCTCTATCATTGCCCTATTGAATTATTTTTCAGATATCGGACTGGCTGCGTCATTAGTACAAAAAAAAGAAGTGACAGACGAAGATGTCTCGACAACTTTTACCGTACAACAGATAATGATATTAGCGATCATCAGTATCGGTTTTTTTGGAACCAACTTTATACAAAATTTTTATAAACTACCAACTGAGGGAATTTATCTATACTGGGCATTACTTGTTAGTTTTTTTCTTTCTTCACTAAAAACGATCCCTTCAATATTCTTGGAAAGGAAGGTTCAATTTCAAAAGATCGTTTTTGTCGGAGTCATTGAAAATACAATTTTTTATATAACCGTAATTGTTCTTGGGTTGCTTGGTTTTTCACTAAGAAGTTTTACCATCGCTGTAATTTTAAGGTCCGTCATTGGCGTTGTTTTGATCTATTCGATTTCTTTTTGGCGACCACAGATCGGGATATCTATCAAAAATCTTAGACAGCTGCTTTCTTTTGGACTCCCTTTTCAAGCCAATTCATTTCTAGCCTTATTCAAAGACGATCTGATCACCCTTTATTTGGGAAAGATACTTGGTTTTGAGGCGCTGGGATATATAGGCTGGGCGAAAAAATGGGCGGAAGCACCGATCAGGATAATAATGGATAACATAAGTCGTGTGCTTTTCCCTGTTTTATCAAGGATTCAAAATGATAAAGAAAAGGTAACCCGACTGATAGAAAAGATCCTCCACTACCAAACATTACTACTTGCACCTATCATGATCGGCATGACTCTGACAATGAACCTGTTTGTTGACATTATTCCAAAATATGGAAAATGGCTGCCGGCCCTGCCTCTTTTTTATCTATTCAGTTTTGCCGCTTTCCTGTCGTCATATTCAACACCTTTCACTAATTTGTTTAATGCTCTTGGTAAGGTTAAAATATCTTTTTATTTTATGATATTTTGGACGGTGACAACGTGGATCTTAACGCCAATACTCTCAAGAATGTTCGGCTATTATGGTTTCCCGATCGTTCAGTTCGTTTTATCCTTTGCTTTTATAGCGGTTGTTGCTAAAGCTAAGCAGATCATACCATTTTCCTTCATTAAGTCCATTTATCAGGGTATAGTTTCCGCCGCAATTATGGGATCGGTGATCTTTTTCCTAAAGATCAGTCTTCCTGTCAATCTTTTTTCTCTCATCTCAATTGTTTTTGCCGGAGGATTGGTTTACTTTGCCTCCATTCGGATCATATTCAAAATTGATATAATTAATGAATTTAAGAAACTGTTCATCTATGAATGAAATTACTGCAATAATTGTCATAAAAGGAAATCCTTCCTATATCCATCAATCCATTTCTGCCATTGAACGTTTTGTTGATGAAATAATAATAGGAACCGTTGACATATCAGTGTCCTTATCAGAAAAATTGAAAAAAAATAGAAAGATCAAAATATTCGCCCTTGATCCATCAGTCCCATTTGCCGATCTTGTGAAAGAAAAACTGAAAAAAAAAGCGAAGGGGAAATATATACTCTATGTGGATCCTGATGAGATATTTCCTCAAAAATTACTTGATTTTCTTAAAAAAAAGTCTGATAAATTTGACTACTTCATGATCCCGAGAAAAAATATCATTTTTGGAAAGTGGATCCAACATTCACGTTGGTGGCCAGATCATCAACTGCGTTTTTTTAAAAAAGACAACGTTATTTGGCCTGCCGTCATCCATCCGATACCTCAAGCAACCGGACGTGGGCTGACAATACCGGCAATGGAAGAACTGGCCATCAAGCATTTTAACTACGATAATCTCAATCAGTATTTTGAAAAGTCGCTGAGATATGCCAGAACTGAAGCAAAAAAGGCCGTAATGGAAAACAAAAAAATAACCATTGGAGAAACCTTTAAAAAAGGCCTGAATGAATTTAT
>JANLIS010000036.1 GCA_024653985.1 Candidatus Roizmanbacteria bacterium | reverse complement strand
ATTTTTGGAATCAGGAACTAAAATACGGTGAAATAAAAAAAGTACGGGATCAGGGAATCGTCCGTTTGGTAAAAAAAAGCTCCGGAACTTGGATGGGAGACGTTCATGAAGTATTTCATACGTCTAAAATTACCGGACAACTAAATTCCTTTCTTGATCATTATCCTCACCCTACATTAAAAGAATTTATCAATGACATTAACCGTTATTCAGATATTAGATCTCAAGAATTATTTAATAGGGGAGTGAACACAAACATTTTTGAGATAATTTTTTTGCCTTCAGGAAAATTTATCTATAATTATATTTTTAATTTGGGATTTTTGGACGGGGCAACTGGTTTTACTTACTCCTTTATGATGAGCTTTCACTCATTTTTGGTCAGGTCCAAACTTTATCAGTTTTGTCATTCCCGCGGAAGCGAGAATCCATGACTTCTGGATCCCCGTTTTCACGGGGATGACACCAATGTTATGAATATAATATTCTACTTAACCGTCTTTTTATTCTCATTTGGACAACTTGGCCGGATATCCTTATTTGGTCAACAGGTAAATTTTTACCTGTATGAAGCGGCTCTGATCATCAGTATTTTTTTCCTTTTTTTGAAATATCGTTTTCAACCTATTAATGACGGGTGGAAAAAATTCCGACCGATCTTTATTTTTTTATCGGTTTTATTTACCTCGCTACTCGTTGGTCTGACCAAATTTACACAATTTGAAAATCTGGTTGGATCATTATATCTTGGCCGCTTGTGCCTATATTTTATTTACTTTTTCTATCTTCATTATCATGCCTTAAAAAATAAAAGTTTTTCAAAGGTGATAAAAAATGGGGTATTTATTATTGCGATCTTAACTATTATTTCGACTCTTATCCAATATTTTCTTTATCCAGACCTTCGAAATTTATTTTATCAAGGTTGGGACCCTCATTTATATCGGACATTTGGAGTTTTTTTTGATACTTCGATCTCCGCGGCAATTTTTGGTATTTTTTTACTTGCCGTAAATCAACCTTTCCTTAAAATAATTTATTTATTATTGGTTGCCTTAAGTTTTTCCCGTTCTATCTATCTTGGTCTTACAATAACCCTTATTTATCTATTTATTCAGCAAAAACAAGTGAAAAAAATTATTATTTTTTTAGTAATTTTCATTGCGCTTATCTTCGTTATTCCCAAACCGTCCGGGGAAGGTGTCAATTTAGGAAGGCTTTATTCTATTAGTTCACGAAGCGTTGATTATATTGAGGGAATCAATCTTTGGAAAAACAAGCCTTTTATCGGATACGGGTATAATAGGATCCGATATGTAAAAAATAGTGGCTCGCTCCATTCGGGTGCAGGATATAGCTCAAGTTTTTTGACAATCTTAGTTTCTTCAGGAATATTTGGCTTAATAAGTTTTGCCTCGGTTTTGTGGAGCTTAAGGAAGTTGAATAAATTTGCTCCGGTCATTCTGATATTTGTATCTATAATTTCCTTGTTCGATAATGTTATCTTACACCCGTTTATTCTATTTTTACTTTTCGTCAATCTTTCTGATAGGTGACCTTGATCATTTTTGTTTCTTCATTACCGGCAATGTCTTGAGCTTTTGCAGTAATTTGGTTATCTCCATCTTTCAAGCGGACAGTTGTTTCAAAATTTCCTTTAGCGTCAACAACAACCGGTATATCGTTTATATGGATATAGGTTTCTTTATCGGTGCTTCCCTTAATTTTTATTTCTTGATTGCTTGTCGTTGAGTTATCTGACGGTTCGGTAATCTCCAACTTAGGTTTTTCACTTTTATAAAAAACCTTGTAAGTGATTGTGGTTTTTTCCACTTTACCGTCTTTTGATTTTGCCAAGATATAGACACTGTTTTCACCTTTTTCAAGATCTCCTATCTCCTCGTTAAATATGTCCGATGGAGAGTCAACCTCTTTCACCTTTACCTTATTCAAATAAAAAACCAGGGAATCAAAATTTAAAACTGACCCGGATACGATTATTTTTGCACTGTTTGTCGCTTGAGGAATGGAGGAAATATCTATAGCGCTAAAACTATCTTCGGTTTTGGATAAGGGTTTGGTCGATGGTTGAGGAAATAATCCGGAAATAAAACTTGAAGTGTTCAATAATAATTTGATGCCAAAAGTAAAAATAAAATATAAGACAACAAAAAGAAT
>JANLIS010000015.1 GCA_024653985.1 Candidatus Roizmanbacteria bacterium | reverse complement strand
GTGACATTGATGAAAAGATCGTTGCACTGGACGCGGAAATGTCCAATTCAACATACTCAGAAAAATTTGCAAAAAAATTTCCGGAAAGATATTTTGAAATGTTCATTGCCGAACAAAACATGATGACCGTGGCTCTTGGACTTTCAAAACTAGGATTTATTCCTTTTGCATCAACCTTTGCAGCTTTTTTGACACGAGGATTTGACCAACTGCGGATGGCTCAATATTCCGCCCCAAATCTAAAGGTGGTCGGTTCACACTGTGGAGTGTCTATAGGTCCTGACGGCCCGTCTCAAATGGGTTTGGAAGATATCTCTATGTTCCGCAGTATTTTAAATAGCACAATACTATACCCTGCCGACGCCACGTCAGCTTTTAAACTGACACAGATAATGGCCGAGAATGACGGACTTTTTTACCTTAGAACAAATCGAAAAGAAACTCCAGTGATTTACAATGAAAAAGAAGAATTTAAAATTGGTGGATCTAAAATACATAAACCTGTAGGGGTCGGGCATGACCGACCCGCTGCCTTGATTATTGCCGCAGGTGTGACTTTACACGAGGCGCTGAAGGCCCAGAAAGAACTGGCAAAAACGGGCATAGAGACGGTCGTTATGGACTGTTACTCTGTCAAACCCCTGGATGTACAATCGATTAATCGATTGACAAAAGAAATAAAAAACGTGATCGTCGTCGAAGATCATTATCCAGCTGGTGGAATTGGAGAAGCCGTCACCGATGTCATTGTAAATTGTAAATTGAAAATTGAAAATTACTCTCATCTTTGTGTCCGCAAACTTCCTCGATCCGGTAGTCCTGAAGAACTTCTTCATTTTGAGGAGATCGATTCTAGTGCGATTGTCAAGACGGTAAAAAAACTTGTAGGGGTTTGATTTATCAAACCTAAAAAGGGCGTGATAAATCACGCCCCTACCGAATTTTAATCAATTTCTTCACCATAAAGATTCCTACTAAAACTAAAGCAGAGAGTCCGATAAATTCAAAAAAGATCGATGTTGGAACCGAAGATACTTTGAAGATCGAAGCTGAGAAGGGGTGACTTAAGATAATGAACTGCAAGATCAATGGCAGAATAAAAGCAAATATAAATAGTGGCATGAACAAATGCCTTATATTTTCGTGGATATGACGATGACTTAACCAGAGATCAATAAAGACAAAAGATTGAATTATTGTTAAGACCGAAAAGGCCGCAGTTCCTCCCAATTTTTGACCGTTAAAAATGTAATA
The DNA here is from genome assembly GCA_024653985.1 of Candidatus Roizmanbacteria bacterium. Classification (GTDB taxonomy): domain Bacteria; phylum Patescibacteriota; class Microgenomatia; order UBA1406; family GWC2-37-13; genus GWC2-37-13. Next base: position 750 of record JANLIS010000015.1, on the reverse strand, counting down.
AGAGGCAACCACAAGAGTTGCCCCTACGATCCCGACCGCTCCAATATAAGACCGGTCTTTATTCTTCAATAAAACCATTTCTTTTTCAGGGGTAATTGACATTAATCCGGAATCCTTCGGTGAAAATGACAACATTAATGCCGGCAGACCATCTGTCACCAAATTTATATACAAAAGTTGTATCGGATAAAATAGGGTCGGTAATCCCAAAATAAGTCCTATCAATAAGGCTACTGCTTCTGAGACGTTACAGGCCAATAAATATTTAATGGCATTTTTGATGCTGTTGATAATATTTCTTCCTTCTTCAACGGCCGTAATAATTGTGGCAAAATTATCATCGGTAATTACCATATCCGCAGTCTCGCGGGCAACATCGGTTCCCACCAGTCCCATGGCAACTCCCACATCTGCCTGTTTTAAAGCGATTGCGTCATTGACTCCGTCTCCGGTAACGGCAACGATCTCTCCTAATTTTTGATAAAGTGAAACTATCCGGTGTTTTTGGAAAGGATTTGTCCGGGCAAATATCTTGACGCGGGGTAATATTTTCATCAGTTCATTATCGTCATACTCTTCAAGTTGCTGACCTGTTAAAATTTCATCACCGATATTAATTAAACCGCTTGAAATCCCAATTGCCTCAGCTGTTTTTTCATTATCTCCGGTAATCATGACTACCTTGATACCGGCTCTTTTTGCTTTAAGAACCGCCTCTCTCACTTCAGGACGGGGGGCATCGTGAATTGC
>JANLIS010000005.1 GCA_024653985.1 Candidatus Roizmanbacteria bacterium | reverse complement strand
TCTCCCACATTGTTATGAATCCTTTTGTTCCGCGAAAGATATTAAATTGACGCATATTAAAGACTTAATTAAAGTCTCATATGTATCTGAACTTATTCAGGGGTCCATCCTCGGCATTCGCCTCGGACATTTCCGCTAGGGCTACTCGCGCCTAGATGTCTAGGTTTGGCGCTTCTCCTCGCCTTTGCCCGCCTGCGGGCGGGAGGCTCGGGCGCCATGCTGTTTGGGGGAAGGAAGGAATCCTTCTCCCAGCTTCGGTCTCCTCCTCGCAGTGGTTAGTTTAGAGTATTCAGTGCTTTCGTTCGTCTAGTGGTTATTTAGAGCTTTCTGGCTTCGTTTGGCGTGCCTTCGGAGTCCGCCCTCACACAACCCCCTTTCTCGTTTTCATATCGGCTGTATGTGGTGTCGCTTTCGCTATTAGATTTTAGTATTGCAAGATTACGGCGGCGCTCATCCTTTAGTCATGGACGCCCTAGCGGAAATGTCCGAGGCTCAAATGCAAATGCGCTTGACCCGCCCTCCCGTTCGCGCGCAATATCCCCGCCGTGGGGGAAAGAAGAAACGGCGGGGATGCTCCCTTGAAATCTAAAACACAAAACCCCTTTCGGGGTTTTGTTGGAGGGTGTGCCTTCCGATCGCCTTTGTGCGTGCTATTCTTTCGTGTCCGAGTCCCGAGTGTCGTATCAAGCACGCAGGCTCTATTTACATCGGCAGCGTTTTCCAAGCACCCATTATCGGCGACTGCGACCGTGCTTTTGAGACAGAGCACTTGCTGCCACGGATTTTACCCGCGATGACGAATGCCCGCTCCGCAGAAGCTTGCTTGCCTTCGTTGCGACACGACGGCTAGTTGTTTTTCTATGTGCCATTTTCGTAAAAATTAAGCTAATAATTTAACCTTATCGACATTCCGGCAACTTTAATAAGTTGTCGGCACTCGTGTCGTTGGGAAGTGTCTTCACATACTTAGTCCCGCGGTTTGTTTCCTCTGCGGTCAAGTATGCTTTGCTTCCGTCATACGGATCTTTAACATATGCAACTCCGTTTTTGTTTTTAACGAAGTCATACATCTCCAAACGAGTTGAATTACCAGTGCTTCCATCTGAATCACTTTTCCAGCCGAGATTACTAATCGCGGTATATGGATTTTCGTGATTTCCAGAATCTTTACTAATACAAGTAATTTGTACTGCCATTTTATTTTTTGGGATTCTTAACTTTGTAATTTTAGAATATGTTTGATATGCTCTTAGTGTCTAGCTTCAAGCGGTTTGATAATCAACCCCAGTCTGGCGTTACCGGTATCCAACTCAATATCAAAATTTCCTAGAAAAGCTACCAAGAGGTGGCTTTTCTTCTTATATTATAAGTCCTTACTAAGCCTTTTGTCAAACTTGTCAAATATGTGGATAACTTGTTGATAAATTTTGACAACTTGGATATAATGCATATATGCATTATATCCAAGAAAAACTTCTAAAATTAGTTGATCATCAAAATATTAGTGGTCTTACATTAAGAGATATCGGTTCTCTTGTTAATGAAACCCTTCCCCAAAAAATAAAACACCATCTTTCACAACTTGAAAGAAAAGGTTTTATAATTATTGATAAAAAAAATTCAATAATAAAAAGAACTAGCGGAGATATAAAAAATTCAGATGTTTTTATTTCTATTCCAATCTATGGAACAGCGAATTGTGGGCCAAGAACAATTTACGCCAATCAAAATCTTGAAGGATATTTAAAAGTATCAAAAAAAATGTTACCTAAAAAAGATAAAATTTTTGCGTTACGAGCAGAAGGTGATTCCCTAAACAAAGCAGATATAAATGGTAAAAGTATAGAAGATGGCGATTTTGTTATTGTAGATAGTCAAGCAACAAATCCTAAAAACGGAGATTACATAGTTTCAATTATTGAAGAAATGGCAAATATAAAGAAATATATATGGGATAAAAAGAATTCCCAAATAATTCTTGGTTCAGAATCAACTCAAAATTATAATCCTATTTACGTTCACGAGGACGATAACATAGTAATTAATGGAAAGGTAATTGATGTTATTAAAAAACCCAGTATATAAATGCTATAATTAAAAAAGCTTATGAATGAAATTTTTAAAATTTACAATTCCTTCTCTTCTTACTATCCAGATTCGCAAAATCTTTTAGTAAAGCTTTTTAGCTTTTTTAACAATGACTCACAACTAGATAATCAAACAGATGAACTACTTTATAAAAGTTTACAGACAGGAAATAAAATTGATCCACTAAAAATTTATCAATTAATTGGATTACTTCATCAAAAGCAAAAAGAGTCTGAAAAAATTGTAAACACAGATAAAAGAAAGCATTTTGGTATTTATTATACTGATTATTCTATTGCGCGCTTAATCGCAAAGGAAAGCCTTAGTGATTCACAAAATAAAGATATTTTAGGATTGAATTTTTATGAACCATGTTCGGGCACAGGTATCTTCGTGATTGCGTATATAGACGAAGTTTTAGGGCGAGTTGGTAATATTGATTCAAAAGTTTTTCAAAAATTTATTAACCAAATTTACTTTTCGGATATTGATTCCGAAGCAGTTGATCTACTTATTAAGATATTACCTCTTTATATTAAGTCAAAATATGATGTATCAATAAAAATAAGCCCAAAAAACTATTTTAAGGGTGATGTTTTATTTAGTAGTAACAATGGAGAAATTAAGAAAGTAAATCCAAGAGATATTTTTGGAGTTAACGGGGGTTTTGATGTCGTTCTAACAAACCCTCCCTATAAATTACTCAAAGCAAATGGAAATAAATATAAAGACGAATTAAATTCAAATCAACACGCACTCGACATTAAAAGTGTCCTAGATTTTATTAGAACAAATAATATCTATAAATTTAATCAAGGAACACTTAATTATTACAAGATTTTTTTAGAAGAAATTCTTGAAAATTATACACACCAGTCAAGCAAGGTTGGTGCAATTATCCCAATTACATTATTGAATGATAAACAGAGTGAGCTTCTTAGAAAAAGAATTATAAATAAATATAAGTTATTTAAGATTTATATAATTCCCGAAAAGAATGAATTCTTTCCAGACATATCGCAAGCTTTTTGTTTCTTTGCTTTAGATAAAAAAGAACCAGGAAATATTATACGAATCAATCCTAAAGTAGTTAGTCAGAATGATTTTGCTAAAGAGGGGGTTGAAGTAAATATCGATCACATAGAAAAAATAAGTGAAACCGCACCAATTGTTATAGAAAATGAAATCGGTTGGAAGATTTTGCAAAAACTTAATGCATTTCCAAAGCTACGCAGTTTAGCCTCGGTTTGTAATGCTAGGGGTGAATTAGATTTAACTTTAGATAAAGGTTTTATAACGAAAAATAGAACATCGTTGCCTCTTTTAAGGGGAAATAATATAAGTGAATTTTCTTACACTCTAGGAGAGTTTTTTACTGATGAGAAATTTATGAGAAAAACTGCTGAAAAAAATAAATATATTTCAAAAGAAAGGCTTGTTTGTCAGCAAATATCAAATATTCATCTTGAAAAGAGATTGAAATTTACAAAAATACCTGAAAATATTGTTCTGGGAAATTCTTGTAATTTTCTCACATTTGATGAATCTCTTTTTGGAAACTCAGAAGTCGGACTTGATTATTTATTAGGGATACTTAATTCAATGTTATTGAACTGGAGATTTAAAATAACAAATTCAAATAACCACATCAGTAACTATGAGCTGGCTGAATTGCCAATTGTTATACCTTCTATTTCTGACAAAAAAGAGATAGAAAAATTAGTATCTCTCATTAAAAATAATAGTGATCAAGAAAATGTTTATAAATTAAACACAAAAGTATTTGAGTTGTACGGTTTAAATAAAGAGGAGATAGATTATATATTAGGAAAACATCAGAAATTGATCGGCTCGATATCTAAACCACAAAAAGAAAATCTATTCGCTTATGGTATATAATCACACAACTTATTCACTCAGTAAGAATGACCTTAGGATGGTTAAGTCTGTTCCGCCTGGGGGAAACTGGAAAAATATTCCTCTCGATATACCGTCGAAAAGACTTAAGCAAATCAGAATATCAGGAGGAAGGACTACTTTATATGGACGTCTTTCTTTTGAAAAGCCGAGCTACACAATAACTACCTATTTCAATCGTCCAGGAAATGGAACATATATTCACCCAATTCATGATCGTGTAATAAGTGCTCGCGAAGCGGCGCGCTTTCAGTCATTCCCAGACAATTATATTTTTCAAGGGTCAAAGGGTTCTTTGTGCAAGCAAATTGGTAATGCCGTTCCGCCATTACTTGCTTTTGCTATCGCAACTCAAATTAAAAACAAGACGAAAACAAAAAATATACTCGATCTTTTTTGTGGTGCTGGTGGATTAAGCCTTGGTTTTGGTTGGGCTGGATACAATATTATTGCCGCTAACGATAATTTTAAACAAGCGTGCGAAACTTACAGGACTAACCATAAGGATACAGTTTTAATTGAGGGCGATATCACAAATAAGAAAATCCAGAGTGAAATTTTAGAAAAATCAAAAAAAGGTAAGGTTGATATAATTGTTGGTGGCCCACCTTGTCAGGGTTTTTCCCATGCTGGTAAAAGAATGATAGATGATCCTCGTAATTTTTTATACAAGGAATTTGTGAATATCGTGAAGAAAATTAAGCCAAAAGTTTTTGTATTAGAAAATGTAGAAGGTATTATGACAATAAACGACGGTAAGACTTTTGAAGAAATTAAAAATCATTTTAGGGAATTAGGGTACAATGTTGCCGGACATAAACTGCATGCGGTTAAATTTGGTGTGCCTCAAAAGAGGAAACGAGTCGTAATTATTGGGACATTGAAAGGAGATCCAGAAACATTTTTCCCCACTCCACTTATTTGTGATGAGAAAGATTACATCACTACAGAAAATGCTATAGGTGATCTGTTTAATACCGAAGTTGGTGATCAGTATAATCCTATTAAAATAACAAACAAACCAACGCACTTTTTTCAAAAGTTTGTTAGAGGAATATTATCTCCACAAAAATACATTAAACTTATTAGTTAAATTTTTCAGAGAGATGTTTGGCAACAATTTCAAATGTTTCAGAAAGTTTTGACAGGGCTTTATTTTCATCACCATTCTCAATGTGTTTAATAACCTGAGTAAGGTTATTCTCTATCTCGCTTGTAAGCCATTTTTTTAGATTCCTATTCTTTTTTAGAGAATATTGTTTCAATGATTCTAATGAAATCCGTATATACCTTTTTGCATTGTTTGTATACTGCTTTTTTGTTCCACTAGTCTTAACCATTTCTTTATAAGTCCCAGTTTGTGGATTAAAAATCTCAAACTTTATTGAATAATTCGCATGTTCAGGATGTAAAAAATTCTTAACCAAAAAATCTTTATGTCTTTTTTCAGCGAGATATGAGAATATCGAAAGAATATGGTGCATATTTTCTCTCATCAATTTCCCGAGTTTTAATGCATCTGTGTCATTTTTAACTTTATTCTTGAGCAAATCCCAAAGAGGTTTTGAATGAGCGGACACAATTGGTTCAGACATTTCTTCTTGAATAAGTAACTTTATATCCTCAAATGTCATTCTGTTGTTTCGTGCAGAATTAGCCGCTTTAGTTAATGGTCTGAACTTAGGTCTATGACTGAAGCCCAAAGAGATTGGTCCAAGATGATCGGGGCTAACACCGTGTTTTTGGAATTCTTTCATTAGCCAGCTCGCCGCCTTCCAATCTCCCTCAGACCAATTTTCATAAGCACGTCTATCTTCGCCATATCGTGCAAGATTACTCTTGTGTCTTCCAGTATCCTGCTTACTTCGACAACATAAATTATAAGTGTGGTAACCATCTAAACGATCTGGTGCATTACTCATAGCCCCAGGACTCATAGAATTACGTTTGTTTGGGTAAATATAATCTAAACTCATCACTGTTCCACAAATTTGGCACGGCTTCTCTCCTGTCGGGTGAATTGCTCGTGCGGTTTTTGATATCCAAGCATCACCTTTTACTAAACCTAGTTCTTTTCTTTTTGTATCCCACCATTTTAAACGAGCCTGACCAGCTTCACTGTTTCTAGTAACTACCCAACGAATTGATCCGTCTTTTTTGTATAAAAAAGGCATGCCAGCATAATTCTTATGCTCGGCTATAAATTTCATATATTTTTTAAAATTGGAATGCCAGTCTCTTTTTATTCGTTTTGCCATAATTATTTTATGAAGAAAGACAGATCTTTTTTATAAATTTTTGCAAACTCCTTAAGCTGCCCGATATCAAGTCGGCGTTGCCCAGCTTCTATTTTAGATAGATGAGATTGTGTTTTACCAAGTAGCTTTGCTACCTCAACCTGACCCAAGCCTGCCTCATGGCGTGCTTTTTTAAGCTGTTCAACCGTATATAAATGGTCTTTAGAAAATATTGCCTTTGTCATATATTAAGATTATAGTATTCCATTGTGTTATATTCCAAGTTGTAATATACTATATTAGATATGTCCGCCCTGAATTCCCCCAAAACAAAAAGAGGAGCAAATGGAAAATTCCTCCCCAAACCCCTCCTTTTCCATTTGCGACATCCGAATTCAAAAACAA
>JANLIS010000115.1 GCA_024653985.1 Candidatus Roizmanbacteria bacterium | reverse complement strand
GGTGAATCTTTTATAACGAGTAAAAATAAAAAAGAGGCTTTCTTCAAAATACAGAAAATCCTTAAACGCAAAGATATTGAAACCATTGAAAAATCTTTTAATATTTTTGAAAAAAAATTCAATATTTGGTGGAAGATGGGTTCAAAAATAATCTCTAAAAATAAAAAGATTATAGAGAACGAGTTAAACAATAAGAGGACAAAGATTATACTTAATCAATTTAAAACTTTTTTTGACAGCAGAATAAATTTAAAAGAAACTACAATTTATCTCTTGGCTCATCCTTGCCCCGGTAAATTTGGTGGCGGGGCAAATATAGGAGAAAATGGAATAACTTTAGAAATAAATAATTTAAAACCAAAAAGTTCCCTAACGGAATATACCCTAGGAATTATATTCCATGAGCTATGCCATCTTCATTTTATAAACGAAAAACACCTTAAGTTAATTAAGCAAACTATTATCAAAAATAAAATAGGCTTGAGAACAAAATTTTTTAAAGAAAAAATGAGCCCGCTAACTGTAATAAATGAGACAATAATAGAGAGTCTTGTTCCAAAGGGATATATAGGGGTTAAATATTTACATAGTGTCTTTAAAAAAACGAAGCCAGCACCGATCAATATTTTTTCAGATTTTCGCCAGGTTGTCTTACAAAAAAATATTTCTTTAACTGAAAAATATATAACTACTGGTAGGTCTGTCGATAAAGACTTTGTGGATAAAATTACAAAAATATTAAAATCTACAAAAAAAAAAGAGGTAGTTAAGAACTACCTCTTTTAGTGTACACAAACCCGTTCTCTTATGTATTTAAAAAGACGGATCTTTGATTTACAGAACTGATTTTCAGTCCACTTATCTTGACCCTCATCGAACGAGTATCTAAGGCAACCACCATTGCAAACAGAAAGCCATTCACATCCACTGCAAAACTTTCTGCTATTCTCAATGTCCTTAAGGTATTTATTATACGAGGGTCCGCTTAGAATTTCTTTCCAGCTTTGTCTTTCTATATTACCGAAAAGATATTTCCCTGTTAAGAAACTGTCGCACGGACCAACATCTCCATTGGGTTCAATCGTTAGAAAAAGGTGACAATCTCCATTACTCTCACACAAGTTAGGTCTGCCTCCCCTCAGCCCAATAAGAATATTAAACAGATTTCTGATTTTAATTTGAGGATTATCATCTTTCCACCACAAATCAAATATTTCTATCATGAAATCTGTATATTCGTCAGGGCTAATGGAGTATTCTGTTGAAAGACCATCGCAGCCATTCTCGGAGCATGGCTTTGGATGAAATGACAGCTGGTTACTCTTGAAAAACTCATATATCTCGCGCGCTCCTTTTAGACTTGAGCGAGTGATTACTGAGATTATATGAGGATTTAAATTGAATTTCTTCAGCTCGCATATACCATTATATACGCGATCAAATGAACTCAATCCATTAATGAGTAAACGGTTCTTGTCGTGGTATTTTTTTGGTCCATCACAACTCACTCCGACCCGAAAATGGCTTTCAAAGAAAAAACTAGCCCATTTTTCGTCGAGAGCAATACCATTGGTTTGAATTCCGTTTATTACTTTGTAGTCATCCTCTCTATACTTACTTTGTATCTCTAAGATATCCTGATAAAAAGAACGGCCCGCAAGTAGAGGCTCACCACCGTGCCATATAAATGTAGCTTTACCCTTGATCTCCGCGACTGTCTTTTTTATTAATTCAGTTAACACATTAAGTGACATTAACTGAATTTTATTTTGATTGCCATCACGATAATAGCAATAAATACATCTTAGATTACAAGTTTCTGATACAACTTTTACAATCGGGATTACATGCATTTTATCCTCGCTTTTTATTATACGAGTGGCTCTCCTTTTTACTGGAGAGCCACTCGTACCCACCTAGCTGTTTTCGTGGTCAGAATCGCCACTGCTGTTGTTATGGCCAGGGCTATCAGAGTGACTGGCAGTGAAACCGTCACTGCCCAGAGCGTTCTGAGCGCCAATATGCTCGTCTACGGCATCCAGTATCTTCTTTGTACTCATAAGCTTTTACCTCCTTTCCACCCAGACTATGCTGGATGATTTAATGTCAAAGACCAAAGTCCTCTATCCTCACAATAATAGATAGTGAGATTTTGTCAATCGTTACAAACTAAAGGGGTCAGGTACCTTTGATTAAAAACACTAAAAAAACTTAATTCGCTCAATTTGTTTTTCATAAAATTATAACTCTATCACTAATCCCAAGGATTTTTTGTATCGCTTCTTGACTTAACATACCCCTAAATTATACCATAATAAAAAATTATCATGCGTGTTTTTTTGTTAAGATCTTTCATCCCTTCTATCTCCGAGACAACTATAGGCCAATAAAATTTTAAGAATTTCTTAACCCATTTTTCAGAAAAAAAACTCGCAAAAGGATATTT
>JANLIS010000109.1 GCA_024653985.1 Candidatus Roizmanbacteria bacterium | reverse complement strand
TACTGGCAATGGCGCTGACATTGCTTCCTTCTCCATCAACTATTAGTTGATTTCCCTCTAAGGTATCCAACATTTTTAAGGCTTTATAACGAGGTTTTTCTTGTCCTTGATAAGTTAAAATTCCCCAAGAAAGAGTTGGGCCATCTTTGATTTCAAACAAAAACGAAAGCTCAAGACCTGCATTAATCAGATTTCTAAGCGAGGCGATTGTATGAGCGGCCCCAACTTCAGTATCGGCGATCGGATTTTTTTCTGAATCATAACCCCATTCGGAAATAATTTTAGGGAGATTCTCATAACGGTCATATTTTGGATCTTCTCCCAACCATTTATTTATATTAATAATGTCCTGAGTATAGTCATTGGTCTTTTTTGAATAATGATGCCAACTCAAAAAATCTATTCTCAAATTATTGGCTATGATGTAGTCTAAAAATTTTTGAATCCAGTTCTTATACAGGGCGGTTGTCACCGGACCACCGATCTTATAAGGCAGGATGTTTTGCGCATGACTGGCTCCTTTAACAGAATAAAAATACAGGCCACTATAACTTTTTGCTCCTGTATATTTCCATTTCCCAAAGCTTTCCAGATCAGGCTCGTTCCAAACTTCATAATAAATATCTGTTTTCCAAAAATCCTCCAAGGCTCCACATGGAAGAACCGAATCTTTGCTACTATATCGTTCAACAGTTTTTTGGACCAAGAAGCTCCACTCATTCCAATTTTTTGGTTTGCCGATCAAAGATCCGTCATCAGACATGGTCGGTGGCATATATCCTAAAGAGAAGAACGGTTTTGCTCCTGTATGATAAATGTCACAGACTGTTTCATCCAATTTTGAAAAATCAAAGATTATATTCCCCGAAGAATTGCGGGTGACAACATCATAAAAATCATAGATATGGTCAAGACGGATATATTTAGGATAAAGTCCGGAGACCTTGGAAACGACATTTGCCAACATTCTTACCCCAGATTCTTCTCCTCCCTGAGCTAATGCCTTCCAGCGATCAGGAAACGGTCCTGAAACTTTATTTATATCAACGATGATATTTGCTTTGACTGCCGATGCCCTGGAAAAATATTGAAAAGAATAAAAAAATAAAGGAGTCGCGATTACCAAAATTACCATGAACATTACCAGCCTTCTGATCATGCTTTATTTTAACAAAAAATGTTATTTGTTTTTTTTAAAATTTAAATGGGCAACAATTATTGAGAAGGCAATCAGTCCTCCACCTATCAATTCATTTAACGTTGGGATTTCCTTGTAAAATAAATAGCCAAAAATTGAAGCAAATAACAATTCAGAAGACAAGACAATTGTTCCTAAGTTTAAATCAAAATGATGAAAGCCAACAAGCATCAAATAATTATTAAGCATTAATAAAAATCCAAATAAAAGCCCTATTATCAAAATAAAAGGAGAAATTATTGGAAAAGTAAAAGCTTTTGTGTAAAACATTAAAATTAAGGAAACAATTATCGTTCCCATCATTTGAATCGAGATCAATAAAAATCTGTCAACTTTACCACCCAAATGCTTTTTAAAGGTGTTACTCAAAGCGTCCATAAAGCCGCTCAAGACCCCAAAAATTAGTCCGGCATTAATATTGGACAATGAAAAAGGAATTGTAAAATAATACAAGGCTATGATCGAGCTTATGATCGCCATGCCTTTTTTAAAAGTCAATTTTTCTTTAAAAAATAAAATTCCTGACACTAGTGAAAATAGTATTGATCCAAGGAAAAGCGTTGCAACGGCTAATATAATTTTTGTTTTTAGTATGGATAATGTATAAAAGATAATTGTCAGAGGCAACGAAACCGCAAAGAAAAATAAATTAATTAAAGAAATATTTTTGAATGATATTTTTCTTTTGAGAATAACAATAATGATTGACGCTAATATAAATCCAACGACACTTCTGAATAGTATTTGCTGATAATTTGTAAGCTCGTCACTAAGCAATCTAACTAAAATTCCAAAAAAGCCGAAAAGAAAGCCCGCTGATAAAAGTGATAAAAACCCTTTAGTTTTATTCATTTAATGATAAATTATATATAATTACTTTCTATGCTACAAACACGCCTTGATAAATTAAGAAAAATTTTAAAAGAAAAAAATCTTGACGGATTTTTGATCTCTAATTTTTACAATCTTCTTTATTTAACAGGGTTTCGGACCCTGATCGACAACGAGAGGGAAGCGTGGGGACTGGTGACAAATAAAAACGTATATTTATTTACTGATGCGAGATATATGTCATTCCCGCGTTTACCCTGTAAGGGGAGGCGGGAATCCAGAGAGATGGATCCTCCGATCAAGTCGGAGGATGACAATGTGAAATACAGATTAATTACCCCAGAAAAGGGTTTAGTAAATCATATACAAGACATTATTAAAGAGAAAAAAATTAAACAATTGGGGTTTGAAGGAGATGATTTGAAATTTAACGAACTTATGAATATTAAGAATAATTTACCAAATACTGAGTTGGTTCCACTGGAAAAATTCGTCATTAAAATACGAGAGATAAAAGATGAAGAGGAGATAAATAATTTGAAAACTGCCTGCAAAATTGCAGATCAATGTTTGGAGGAAGTTGTAAGAATGATCAGACCCGGGGTCACTGAAAAAGAGATCGCTTTTAAAATTGAATTTTGGCTGAAAGAAAAAGGTCATGGTCTTTCTTTCTATCCGATCGTTGCCATAGACAAAAACTCGGCTGTTCCCCATTATGATACCCGTAATGGAAATAATGAAAAGGTCAAAAAAAATTCCATAATCCTAATTGACTACGGAGCTAAATTTAATGACTATCACTCCGACACAACCAGAATGATCTTCACTGGAAAACCTACCCAAGAAATGATCAACACATATCAAGATCTTCTCAATGCTCAGGAAAGAACGATTAAACAATTGAGATCTGATAATAATCCGGTTTCACTTGATCAGTTTTGCCGTCGGCAACTGTCTGATGTCAGTCAACAGCTGACATATTCACATTCGACCGGACATGGTGTCGGACTGCAGATCCACGAATACCCAAAAATTTCTTTTACCTCCGTCGATGTTTTGCTTCCCGGACAAGTGGTGACAGTTGAACCAGGAGTTTATCTTGATGGAAAATGGGGAATGAGAGTCGAAGACACAGTGTTGATAAAAAGCGAGAAAGAAGTTGAAGTGCTGACGAAGTTTAGTAAGAAGTTATTGATAATTTCTAATTACTAATTTCTAATTGACCTAAAAAAATACCAATATCCAATTAGGTTATTGGGATTTATTTAGAATAATTAGATCAATTAGGTTAATTAGGTAATTCTTCTTTGAGTTCTTGCTTCATCTCCATTGTTTTGGCTGCCTCTTTCATTTTCGGTTTCATAACATCAACCTCTTCCACTTTAGCTTTTAATCTTTCCGTCACTTCTTTTTCTCGATCTGTCAAGGTTTTAACAGTTTTGGCCGCTTCAATCTTTGCTTTCAAATATGTTACTAGCTGTTCTCCAGATAGATTGTTGACCAGAAATATCGGCAAGATGTAACCAACCTCGTCCAAGCCTTGTTGCTTGATCGTCAGATCTGATGAGAATAATTTATTTAGAGTATTGGTGATGACAACAATATCCTGATCAACCCATTCACTTCTTGTTTTGATATTTTCGGTTGCCGGAATCTCACCTTTTTCATATTGTTGAGTCCACATCTTTTTAACTTCTTCATACTCATCAATTGATACCGCTTGAGACATGACGACCGTTTGCTCAATATTTTTTTCCGGTTCGCTGATGATCTTGTCCTGGGCATCAATGACCTTTTTAACCTGTTCTGTATCCATGTTATTTTCTTTGGCTACCGCCTCGCCTATCTTTGCATCAGCTTTTATTTGAACTGAAAATTCCCTAATAACCGAAGTTACTTTTTCTTTCGCTATCTTTGTATCATCAGCAATTTTTTGGACAACCTCAGTTGCTGGTAAATTGGCATTTTGATGCAAAGAATTTAATACCTGAGATGTTTTATCAGCTTCTACTCCAGCTTTTACGGAAATCGTGTCAACGAGGTTTTTATTATTTATAACCGAGTTGGTGATGGCTGACGAAATTTGTTGAACCTTCTCCTGAGACAACTTGACCTTAACGGAAATGATCTGTGTTACCGGAACCATCTTCGGCAAGGTGGTGATCAGGTTTTGTCTGATAGTTGACTGTTGAGCTTTTGAAGTTGTAAAGACGTTTATCATCCGGCGTGCGGACATATCTGATTTTGCGGCACGGGAAGATAGTTCACTTCTAATGTTCATGAATTTCTGTCTTTCAGCCGAAGTTGTTGCCTGGATCGGATTTTTTAAGAAATTAATATTTTTGTTGGTCGATTCATTGCTTGTCTTATTAGTTTCAAAATGGGCAATATCGGTAATACTGGATGCTTTGATGTTAAGAGATCGACTGATGTCCTCGGTCTTGGCGCTTTTTATTTCTTCAATAGTTTCTATTCTCGTTTTCACTGTTGCTCCAATATCTCTTGGCATTTTCATTTCGACCCCAACGTTTGAATTGATACCGGCCGGAATAGGAGAAGGCGCCGGAGGAGGACCATTTGGATGTCCGGGATTAAGGCTTGCCAACATCATATTTTTCATGGCATTGATCCCTTCACAACAATAGTCACGGTAAATACGAAGCAACCACCAAGGAAATATCACAACTGCCCAAAGCATTATAAGGGTAATGATGTACTCGACAAATGTATCAACATAGTTTCCATTGTTCGTAACTGAAAGTTTTTGGGCCGGACCTCCATAGAGAATATTTATTGCGGTCGGATAGATATAACCGGCGGCACTATCAACTCTTGAAAAATCAAAAACGAACGGTATTCCGTACTTCCAGATCGATGCCATGCCTCCCAAGAAAAGTGCCAACAAAGGTCCGTAAAAAACCCATTGGAAAAATACTCCGATCCAGATCATCCCGACATTTTTTATCATTGAGAAGGAAAGTACAATTGCCAAAAATGGCGAAACAAAAAGCAGGAACCAGAGGATTACTTTCCGAAGTAGAAGCATTCCTCCCATAAAATAGTAGCTCATGTTGGTCAGCTTCAACACCAGTATTTCTGTTTTGGCAGCCTCTTGCACCCGAATATTCAGGTCCCGGCATCCGAAAAAATCCACATAGTTCTTTTCCTGACTGATACCGGAAAAATAAATATTAAAGAGGTCTTTACCTCCCAGATTTTCTATAAAAAACTTCATCATTATTTCTGATAGTTGGATCACGGTAAAAATTATCGTCGCAGAAAAGGAGATATATAGGATTGATATTAAAATTTTTGTTATGGCCGGCCAAAGCTTGATCCCAGTCTCAAAGTTGGTTCTCTGCCCGACGATTATTCCCAATCCCAATAATGCTGCGGTCAAAATGACAAAAAAATAACTCATATTTCTGGCAGTTGACCAAATTCTTATCAAAACCGGATGGTTATCGATCGCTGAATGGGTAACAACCCAATAAATAAATTGGCGGGCCCGGTCGTTTGACTTTCCTTGAGCAGTAACTTCCTGGTCTTCCACCCATAAATGTTTGGTTCTGGGATTCTGATTAAATTCCGTAAGCGCAGCGGTTGAATCTCTTGTCTTTATACATGTCTCTCCAGACTGTTGTTTTTCGTATAT
>JANLIS010000096.1 GCA_024653985.1 Candidatus Roizmanbacteria bacterium | reverse complement strand
GGCTCAAGATGTCAGTTATGCTCCCGTTACTTTGGGTTTTAAAGTTCCAGTTTTTAATGAAGTTTTAACTTTTGTAATAAGATTCTTTTTTATAATTGCCGGTCTCGTCGCTCTTCTATATTTATTACTTGGTGCGTTATCATGGATAACATCAGGTGGAAATAAAGAATCCGTTGATAAGGCTAGAGAAAAAATTCAGGCAGCATTGATCGGATTGATCCTCATTTTTGTCGTCCTGGCATTAGTTGCCGTTATTGAAAACATATTTTTTCCTGGAAATTCAGGCTTAGGTATTACCAAACCTATCGTTTTCCCAGGATTGATTAATTAAGGACGTCATTAAATCATTACCCTGTGCTTAATATATTTTTACCCCTTTTTACTGTTTCTGCTCAGATCCAAGATTGGGAAACTGGTCCGTCGGGAAGTTGTGTCGTTGACGGTGTTCCTACCCTTAAATGTCTGGAAATAGTTTTTGGAAATATTCTTTATATGTCCTCATTTTTCATTATTGTCGTTCTATTTATTATGTTTGTGGTCGGTTCATTCCGTTATTTAACCTCGTTTGGAAATGCGGAACGGATTAAAAAAGCCCAGGGAACTTTAAAATATGCCTTGATCGGATTTATTTTATTTGTCAGTGCGTTTTTGATATTAACAATAGTTCAAAAATTATTCCTAGACAATCCTAATAATCCTGATGATCCGAATAAACCGAATCTCTTTGAGTTTAATCTTGGACCAACTCCCTAGTTAATATTATGTCATCCCCGTAAAGACGGGGATCCAGTCTACAATTACTTCTTAAAAACAAATAAGGTGGTTTTAGTCTGGATTCCCGCCTCGGCGGGAATGACACTGGGTTTAGAGTTTAATATTTATTTTGTTGGTGTTACGAAGATCACCTTGACACCTTTATCTTCCGGAATTGGCGAAGCCATTTTATTTTTTTCTTTGATAAAGTTATACAGGACGAACATTAATAGAGCAATTCCAATGGCGATTAAGACAATCCCTAATCTTTTCATAGATTCCTTTTTTCTTTAATAATATATCTTGGCCGCTTTTGCACTTCTTGATATATCTTACCAATATACTCACCGATTATTCCGATCGTAATCAATTGTATCCCACCGATAAACATGATGGCGGTAAAAAGGCCAGCCCACCCGATGACAAACGATTCCGGAGAGATAGCTTTTCTGATCAATTCATAGATGATCCCCAAAAAACCAAATATGCCGGACATAAATCCAAAATAGGTGGCTATTCTGAGCGGTTTAACGGAAAAAGAGGTAATCCCCTCCAAGGCGAAATTCAACATTTTAAAGAAGCCGTAATGGGTTTGACCGGAAAATCTTTTATCCCTTTTAAAATATACGAATTCTGTAGGAAATCCACCCCAAGCAACTATTCCTCGTAAAAAACTCGGTCTTTCCCGAAGATTTTTTAAAAAATTGACCACCTGTCTATCAAGTAAGCGAAAGTCGCCAACCTCTTGAGGAATGGGTGTGTCAGATAATAGGTTGATCAGTTCATAAAAGGCAGTTGCTGTGAATTTTTTGAAAAAATTTTCACCCTGTCTTTCATTTCTTCTTGCGTAAACGATCTTTGCCCCCTTTTGCCATTTTTCGATCATTTGAGGAATGATCTCCGGAGGATCTTGAAGATCAGCATCAATTGTGATCACACATTCTCCGCGTGCAACTTCATAACCGGCAGTCAATGCCATCTGGTGACCAAAGTTCCTATAGAAAGAGATTAGTTTTATATTCTTATTTTTTTCCGAATGTTTTTTGACGATAGAAGTTGTTTTATCCTTTGAACCATCATCAACAAAGATAATTTCATAAGGAGAGTCTTTTAAAATAGGAATAAGCCGCTTGATCAGAGGTTCAATGTTCTGTTCTTCATTAAAAACGGGGATGATGATTGAGAGAAGAAAGTTATTCATGATTATTAGTATATCATCTTGACTCTTAAAGAGTCATTACGTGCCGTGAAGTAGAATAAATTCACTTCACGGCCATGAAGCGAACTTTGTTCTGCTTCATGGTTACGGGGCCGGGAGTCGAACCGCGGTCTAGGAGATTATGAGCCTCCTGTGCAGCCGTACACTACCCCGTATTGTTAAATTGCATTCAAATTATACTAAA
>JANLIS010000095.1 GCA_024653985.1 Candidatus Roizmanbacteria bacterium | reverse complement strand
GATTATTAGTTGGAGCTGCCGTTGGTATAAAAGACGATTACATTGAAAGGGCTGAGGCGCTGGTTCGTGCGGGAACAGATGTTATTGTTATTGACATTGCCCATGGACACTCGGTTTTTTTGATAAGAGTCTTAAAGGATTTAAAGAAAAAATTTCCAAAGATCGACATTATCGCCGGTAACGTGGCTACTCCTGAGGCAACGGAAGAATTGATAAAAAACGGAGCCTCAGCTATCAAAGTCGGAATCGGACCGGGGGCCCTTTGTATAACAAGGGTTGTTGCCGGTGCAGGTGTTCCACAATTAACGGCAATTTCTGAATGTGCAGCGGTCGCAAAAAAATATGACATTCCAATTATTGCTGATGGCGGTATTAGAAATTCCGGAGATATGGTAAAAGCTTTGGCGGTTGGTGCCTCGACTGTCATGATTGGAACTCTATTTGCCGGTTGCGACGAATCACCGGCTTTGACGTTTTTCAAAAATAACCGAAAATTTAAACTGACTCGTGGTATGGCCTCCCTTATGGCCAATCATGACCGACAAAAAAATGATGCAAAGGTTAAAAAAGATTTGAAGGAATATGCAGCTGAAGGAGTAGAGGCAGTTGTTCCATATCGTGGAAACGTATCAGAGTTCATTAATCAATTACTTGGTGGTGTCCGATCAGGATTTTCTTATTGTGGAGCAAAAAATATGAATGAAGTTTGGAAAAAAGCTGAATTTATTCAAATTACCCAAAGCTCGCTGATAGAATCCAAACCGCACGACGTCGAGCAGATATAAAGTAACAGGTGGGTGAGGAGGGAGTCGAACCCTCATGGAAGTGAATCCACTAGTTTTTGAGACTAGCCTGTATGCCATTCCAGCACTCACCCTAAGATATTCTAACTGATATGCTCCCGCCAAGCGGGACTAACTGACAGTAATTACTCGTTTCACTCGTAAACTGTCAGTTGAGCATTCCAGCACTCACCCTAAACAAGAAATATTATAACATAGGGGGCAAACTTCCCCTTGCTTTTTTTTATAAATCGTATAGAATATAATTCTCAGAAGCTATGAAAAACTCTGAGATTTTTTTTGGGAAAGATATTCTTTCCCTTGATCAGTTTGATAAAAGATCAATAGAAAAAGTTTTTGCCACAGCTGCAAAAATCAAGAAAACTTCAACAAAAAAATTATTGAGAACACTTACAGGAAAAGTCGCAGGACTTCTTTTTTTTGAGCCATCAACTCGCACCTTTTCATCGAATTCTGCAGGTTTCAAAAGACTAGGAGGGCAGACCGTAGAGCATCAAAATCCAAACGTTACCTCGTCAACCGTAAAAGGGGAGACAATCGAAGATACGGTTAGGATGATGGAGCAGTATTGTGATTTGCTTGTTATTCGACATCCAATAAAGGGAACCCTGGAGATCGCGGCCAATGCGTCGTCAGTCCCGGTCATTAATGCCGGTGATGGAATCGGAGAACATCCAACTCAGGCTCTTCTTGACATGTTTACAATATGGGAAAAATTCAAAACCTTAACGAACTTAAAAGGTTTGATGGTGGGAGATATGTTGAACGGAAGGACGGTCCACTCTTTAATAAGAGGATTATCAATGTATCCAAATAATACGATATATCTCTTGTCACCAAAACAGTTAAAACTTTCAAGGGAGGAATTTGATCTATACACAAAAAGAGGCATCAATTTAATCGAGATCGACTCAATAGATCAGATACCAAGCGACTGTCACTTTTGGTATTGGACAAGGGTTCAGAAAGAAAGATTTGCTGACAAGAAAGAATATGAAAGATTAAAGCTTAGTTTTATATTGACAAAGAAACTTGTTTCAAAAAAAGCCGGAAAAGATACTTTATTAATGCATCCATTGCCAAGGGTTGGTGAGATCGAAACTGCGGTTGATTCGGATCCGCGAGCTGTTTATCTGACTACTGAGGCGAGGAATGGGATGTATGTAAGGATGGCGTTATTTAGTTTAATTTTAAAAAGTTAAAGTTCGCCGCTGAATTTTATTTCTCCGCTGGAGCCTCTTCGCAGTCGCGAAGTCCAGAGTCGAAAAAAATTAAGCGTCTCACTTTTTCTAATATTATAAAAAGTATGAAAGCAAAATTGATCTTAAAAGATGGCTCAACCTTTGAGGGTGAGAGCTTCGGTTACGAACAACCCCGTTCAGGTGAACTTGTGTTTTCTACAGGTATGGTTGGGTACCCAGAATCCCTTACGGATCCTTCATACGAGGGTCAGATATTGGTTGCTACCTATCCAATCATCGGTAGCTATGGGGTGCCAGATAAAAAGTTTTGGGAATCTGATCGTATTCATGTGTCGGGTCTAGTTGTCTCCCAATATATTGACACACCTTCTCATTTTAAAAGCAAAATAACCTTAGGAGATTGGTTGAGGCAAGAAAAAGTTCCTGGCTTAGTGATAACAGATACCCGATATTTGACCAAAAAATTAAGGGATGAGGGAGCGCAGTTGGCAAAAATTGTTTTTGAAAAGGATATTGATTTTGTTGATCCCAATTTGGTCAACTTAGCCAGTGTGGTTTCGGTAAAAAAACCGCATATAGAGGAACCCACCTTCGCCAAGGCTTCGGTGGGCAAAGAAAAAACGGTTGTCCTGATCGACTGTGGCGTAAAAAGAAATATCAACAGGAGCTTATTAGACCGCAGTGTCAAAGTAATTACCGTTCCCTGGGATTATGACATATTTACTCTAAATGAAAAAATTGACGGCGTTGTTATTTCAAATGGTCCGGGTGATCCAAAAATGTGTGACGTAACAATTGAAACCACCAAAAAAATAATGACAAAAAAAATTCCTTTGCTTGGAATTTGTTTGGGAAATCAAATATTAGCATTGGCAGCAGGTGGAGATACTTACAAAATGAAATTTGGACACAGAGGACAAAATCAACCTTGTATTATGGTCGGAACAAAAAAATGTTATTTGACTACTCAGAATCATGGTTTTGCGATTGGGAAAATTCCGTCAGGATTTAGGCCTTGGTTTATAAACGCCAATGATAATACTAATGAGGGAATCATCCATGAAAAATTACCTTTTATGTCGGTTCAATTTCATCCCGAAGCGACACCGGGCCCGACGGATACGGGATGGGTGTTTGATTACTTTTTAAGGAGAATATAATTAAAAGTTCCATTTACTAATTGTTAAAGATTAAATATTAAAGGTTAAAGAAATATTAAACAGTTAAAACTTAAACAGTTAAAAAAACTATAAAACCTAAAACATTAAACACGTTTTTATTTAATAGTTTAATCCTTTACGGTTTATTTAACCTTTAACCGTTTAACATTTAACATTTTTCTATGAATAAGGTACTAATTCTCGGTTCAGGTGCTTTAAAGATCGGACAGGCAGGAGAGTTCGATTATTCAGGTAGTCAGGCGATCAAGGCATTTAAAGAAGAGGGAATTAAAACTGTTTTGATAAATCCAAATATTGCCACTATTCAAACTTCAAAGGAGTTAGCTGATAAAGTTTATTTTTTACCTGTGACTACGGAATTTGTAGAACGGGTGATAGAGAAAGAAAAACCTGATGCTATTGCTCTTTCTTTTGGTGGACAAACAGCCCTAAACTGTGGAATTGATCTATATAAAAAGGGAGTTTTGAAGAAACATAATGTTCAAGTTTTAGGAACACCTGTATCCGCTATTGACCTGACCGAAGATAGAGAAAAATTTGCAAATCACCTGCACAAGATTGAAGTGGCCACTCCTAAGAGTTTTGCCGTAACTACAGTTGAGGCAGGAATGAAAAAGGCTGTTGAAATAGGCTATCCGGTCATGGTCAGGGCCGGATTTTCTTTAGGTGGACAAAAATCAGGTGTAGTTCATAATGAAAGGGAATTTATCCTTTTGGCTCAGGAGGCATTGGCTTTTTCACCGCAAATATTGGTTGAAAAGTATTTACGTCATTTTAAGGAAATTGAATATGAAGTTGTCCGTGATAAGTATGATAACTGTGTGACGGTCTGCAACATGGAGAACTTTGATCCGCTTGGAATACACACAGGCGAATCGATCGTTGTTGCGCCCAGCCAGACATTAACAAACTTTGAATATCACTACCTACGAGAACTTTCAATTAAAATCGTCAGAAGTTTAGGCATTGTGGGAGAGTGCAACGTTCAATTTGCATTAAATCCAAAACCGGACGATGAGATAGAGTATTATGTCATTGAAGTTAATGCTCGATTATCTCGTTCTTCAGCCCTAGCCTCTAAAGCAACGGGTTACCCGCTGGCATATGTGGCGGCAAAGCTGATCTTAGGAAAAAGCCTGATGGAGATCAAAAACCAGGTAACCCAGATCACTCAGTCGTTTTTTGAACCTGCCCTTGATTATATTGTGGTTAAAATTCCCCGTTGGGATATGGATAAGTTTAAAGGGACAACCGAAAAGATTGGTAGTTCAATGAAATCGGTAGGAGAAATAATGGCAATCGGTCGAACATTTGAAGAGGCTATCCAAAAAGGAGTGCGTATGCTTGATATTGGAGCACAAAGCGTAACCGATTTTATTGAGGAAAAATCAGAGGCAGAAATTTTAGACAAGATTAAGCATGCCAATTCAAAAAGGATGTTTTTTATTACTAAAGCCTTAAAAATGGGCATATCAGTTCAAAAAATACATGAGCTAAGCGGTATTGATTCATGGTTTCTATACCGTCTAAAGTTGATTGTTGAGGCAGAAAAGGGGTTGACAAAGACAAGCGGTGCAGAACTGTCTAAAAAACAATTATTACAATTAAAACAATTAGGTTTTTCAGATAAAAAAATTGGACAGTTAACAGGAAAAAAAGAGTTGGAGATAAGGGAATTACGAAAAAAATTAAAGGTTACTCCTTCAGTATTTCAAATAGATACTTTGGCGGGTGAGTTTCCTGCTAAGACAAACTATTTATATACAACTTATAACGGATCTCATCATGATGTTGAACCGATAGGAAATAATGGAGTGATGGTTTTAGGCTCTGGACCGTATCGAATTGGGTCTTCGGTAGAATTTGATTGGACCTGCGTAAATACAGCTACAAACCTAAAAAAATACGATAAAAAATCAATAATTGTAAACTGTAATCCAGAAACCGTCTCTACAGATTATGATATGTCTGACAGATTGTATTTTGAAGAGTTGAGTTTTGAACGGGTGGCCGATATCCATGATTTTGAAAAATCATCTTCAATAGTGGTTTCGGTAGGTGGACAAACTCCAAATAATATTTCCAAAAAAATCGACCAGTATGGAATAAAAATTTTAGGAACTGCCGCCATCGATATTGATAGAGCAGAGGATAGAAAAAAATTCTCCCAGCTTCTTGACGATCTGGATATAAAGCAACCTGTATGGAACAGTTTTACCGATATGGAAGTTGCCTTGAAATTTGCCCATGACGTTGGTTATCCGATATTGGTCAGACCATCTTATGTTTTGTCCGGAGC
>JANLIS010000073.1 GCA_024653985.1 Candidatus Roizmanbacteria bacterium | reverse complement strand
AAAATATGCTCAAACAAAAGGTGAAGTTATCAACAGAGAAAATAATTTAGTTTTAATTTCAGCCCACCCCTCACCATATTCAGTTCAATTATTTTTTGGTAATCATCATTTCAGTCAGTGCAATAAATATCTAATAAAACACAACTTAAAACCAATAGATTGGAAATAATTATTTATTAATTTATTACGAGTTTAGAGAGTTTAACGAGTTTGTTTTAACTCGCTAAATAAATAACTCGTTAAATAAAAAATAAATAATATTTTGCTATAATTTAGCCATGAACATCAAGGATCTGACAAAGGAAGTAGAAGAGATATCCAAGATCTATTCAAAAAGATTTGATATTGATCGTGACGGTAATTGGTTTGTTCTTAAACTTCAAGAGGAGATGGGTGAACTAATTCAGTCTTACTTAATGATGATCAAACAGGGACGACATAAAGGAAAAAGCCCGGAAGAAATTAAAGATAATTTTCGCAAAGAAGTAGCCGATGTTTTCAGTCATGTTTTATTATTGGCAAAATTTTATAAAATCGATCTGGAAAAAGAAGTTGGAGAAAAATGGTTAACTTGGAAAAAATAAATTCGTCACAAATATCTTCATTTGACATTTGTTTTTAATCTTTTAAAATATTCCTACCATGTTTAAAAAATTTGATCTAAAGATCAACAGATTGGATCTAATAATTTCCATTTACATTGCCTGCGTTGCAATCTCGGAACTCATGGGAGCAAAAACTTTTCCATTACTTCATATTGGAAAGTTTACGTGGAACGCCAGCGTTGCCATTTTTATTATTCCGATAATTTTTTCTATAAATGATGCCATAGTTGAGGTGTTTGGTGTTGCCCGGGCCAAAAGTGTTTACAGATCAAGCTTGGTGGCAATCATTATGTTTATGTCATTTGCTTACTTGGCAATCAATCTCCCTCCTTCTTCCAGATTTTTGGCAAGCGAGTCAGCTTATGATCTTATATTTGGACAATCTATGAGAATTGCTTTTGCCAGTCTGACCGCTTTTTCTATTTCTGATTTTGTCGACATTATCATCTTTGAAAAAATTAAAAAAAGGATCGGAAAAAAAGCCTTATGGTTTAGAAGTAATCTTTCTAACTTTCTTTCCCAGTTTGTAGATACCACTGTATTTATGTTCTTGGCATTTTATGCTTTTGACAAAGGTTTTCGTAATAATCTTTCATTCTTATTTAGTTTGATAATCCCCTATTGGTTACTCAAATGTTTTATGTCAATTATCGAAACTCCATTTGTATATTTGGCAGTTCGTTGGCTTAAAGGGGAAAATAAAAAATGAATGTGACGATGGTAATGATATCGTCTGTCGATGGAAAAACTACTCGTGGAAATAATCCTAATGTGTATCTTTGGTCATCTCCTGAGGATCAAAGATTTTTTTTCTCGCTAATCAAAAAAAACAATTTGATCGTTATGGGTAGAGAGACATATGAGGCTTCAAAAAAAGTAATAAGGTTGGAAGAAAAAAAACTTAGAATTCTTCTAACCCGCAATCAAAAAAAATATTTAAAAGAATCTATTGATGGTCAATTGGAATTTTCTAATGAAAGCCCAAAAAATTTGATCAAACGCATGTCAGGATCTGGGTATAAAAAAATGTTGCTTGTTGGTGGGGGGACTATCAACGGATTATTTTTGAAACAAAATCTGGTTGATGAACTTTATTTAACGGTTGAACCAAAAATTTTTGGAACAGGAAAAGATATAGTTGCAGGGCAGTTATTGAATACGAAGTTGAAATTAATTAGCGTTAAGAAGTTAAACAAAACTGGAACAATTCTTCTAAAGTATGTTATCAACAAATAATCCCCGTTTTTTTTAGTCGTTCAATAATTCTTCGGTTTCTTTCTTTTTGAATTTGCAACATTCCGTTCGTTGAAAAGAATAATCCAATATTTGTCTGCTGATTTTCAAAGACAACTCTTTCAACATTAGGAATAATTTTTTGAGCAAAAATTTTTAGCATTTGGTCAGTCATATCATCAACAGGTAAAGAATCTCCTAGTCTGCTTCCGATCGGAAAATGGATTCCGTTGAAAAGTTGCCGGCCATTTTTATCTTTGAGCAAAATATACGTCTTCAGCTCATCAACAATTTTTGGCCAATTGGTTTCTAAAGTTGTTACTGAATTGGCGACATAATGATAGACATCTAACATTCCGCTTGTGTTGATATTATTTTCCCTGTAAATATTTATTTGTTTGATGGCGTCTTCAACTCCCCTTTTTCCACTCAGGTGGTTTTCAATCCAGATCTTATTTGGTTGGTATTTAATAACAATCTGTTTTTTTGATTCCTCTTCAAAATATGGACCATGAGATAAAAATTCTATTTCGGGAAAATATTTTAGGAGATTTTCAATATCGACTATTTCGAGATTGACTAACGACATTACGATCTTTCCAAGAAGGTCAAGCTGGTTTTCTCCTCCGGTACGCCCATGAAAAGACACTACGGGAATATTATTTTTTTGAAGGATCGATATTAATTTGCCCAATCTTTTTATCGATTTGAAAGCGATCGCCTCAACCCCTGTTAGGGTCTTATCGTCAAAATATTCCTTCCAAATATAGACAAATTGCTCAGGTCCTCCCAAAAACCCGATAGAATCGGTTGAAACAAAATATTGTGGCAAGTTTTGTTTTGACATAAGAAAAGATTTTAATTATACTATTTAAAATTTATGAATATAAAATACTCATTAATAATTATCGTTATAGTTATTATTGTTGGTCTAGTTGGATTTTCAGTTGTTAAAAATTTTCAAAGTCAGACCGGTGGGACGGAAAGTCAAAATAATATGAAAGGACAAAAGTTAGAGATAAATAAAAATAAAAAATATTCAGCGGTTCTTCATACAGAAAAGGGAGACATTACAATAGAATTGACAGCCAAAAAAACTCCGATAACTGTCAATAATTTTGTTACTTTGGCTAAAAAGGGTTTTTACGATAATACGATATTTCATAGAGTTATTAAAGGATTTATGATCCAAGGCGGAGATCCTAAGGGTGACGGAACCGGAGACCCAGGATATAAATTTGATGATGAACCTTTTGACGGAGAATATACACGTGGAACGGTTGCAATGGCCAATGCCGGACCGGATACAAATGGAAGTCAATTTTTTATTATGCATGCAGATAATCCCCTGCCAAAAGATTATGTGATCTTTGGGAAGATTAAATCAGGAATGGATGTGGTTGACACGATTGCAGGGTCTCCAGTCCAAGCGAATTTTTCCGGAGAAGTATCAACTCCAATTACACCGATAAAGATCCTTACAATTGATATAAAATAAATATAATTATTTTACTCACATGGATTTAATAAAACGGTATAAAAT
>JANLIS010000070.1 GCA_024653985.1 Candidatus Roizmanbacteria bacterium | reverse complement strand
GAACTTGGGGTGAGAGAATATGATTCGGGAGTATATATTACTTTATATTCAGGATTACCGGTTTTGGCAGTTGGGGTAACATTTGAAATATCAAGCTCTATCCCAGGAGCGGCCACTACCCCATCTGCTCCAACAATAAAATATTGCTCGGTGGTATCGTCACCATCATAGGCAGCTGGTGCCAAAGCGATCATATTAGATAGATTGTTTAGTGAGATGAAAGATGAGTCTTTGAGCTTAGTCCAAGCTGGACATGCTGAAGTATTACAGGCTATAGTTTCTGTCGTTCCGCATTGATTTGTACGGTCCTGTGTACCACCACCGCAATTTACTGTGCAGGTGGTTGGAGGTCCCCAGACATCTGGGTCGTTAACCATGCATGATTGAGATTCAGTCAGGATTGCTCCACAACCGGTGTCGAAGCACTGTCTGGTTTGAGTTCCCGGACCGCAGGTAGTCGAACAAGCCCCCCAGGCACTACAATTATCATACACCACAGTGCAGGCTCCGGTACCCTCATCTTCCGGTCCACTACCGCCAGTCCCAGGGTTGTCATAGACAACCACAGGAACACCGATCGGATAGAATCTACCATTTGGAGCTTCGTAATAGCCTGAGTATTTCTGACCAGGGGCATAGCTGCTTGGATCCGAACCCGGTCCTGAATCGGGACAGAATTCGGGATCTCCTTCACAATACCCATCCAGAATTTGCTGTTCGGTATATCCGCCTGATGTATAAAATGGGTCGTTGCCCGGCAATGGAGGAAGATCATAACCTCCAAAAACGGTCTTATTGCCAACCGAAAAAACAACAACAAAAACCAAAAGAAATCCAAAAACCGCCTTAGACCATTTCATGTAATCAGTATATAATGAATTTTTTGTTATTGTCAATCATAAGATAAAATATGTATGAGTTACGAGTTTAGGGGGATTTGGGTTCGACTAACTTATCTGCAAGACGAACAGCAGCAATACCTCCTCCCCACAGTTCAAGTGAAGCCGATTGTTCAATTTTACCATTATTAACTGCTTCCGTTTTTCGTTTACTGCTTTCAGGATCTTTGAAAATTTGCAGATTTCGACCATATAACCAAGGATGAAAAGTTGCATCTTCATAAGCTGAGACAGTTGGCCAAATCATCCAAGATGTATTATTTCCCAGATTATCTCCCTCAGTATCAACCGGTTCTATTCCAATAGCTAAAGCCAATCTTCTAAAGAGTACATTATGTATGTCTTTCCCGGTATTACTATCTTTTATCTTTGTCCATAATTTTTCCTCATCGATCATTGCAGGCAAAGAAGTGGCGCTTCCGTCTCCGTTTGAAACCTCAAAGGAGATTATGGCGGCATCTGCATCGGCAAGGTAACTAAAGCTTAAGCCTGCCCGCCCGGGGAAATGTTCTTTTCCAAAGGGTTCTCCATTTGCCAATTTTTCAGCAAATTCACTACTACTCAACCTGAGTTTAATGAAATGAGCAAAATCTCCCTTACCATCGCCATCAATATCTGATGCACCATTACTGGAAATTTCAGATAATAACCATTTATCTGGCGGCAAAGCGTCTTTAAACAAGTCCTTCATATAACTTTCCACATCGGCAGTTCCGTCCGGCTTTACAAATCCTCCCTGAGTGACTAGATCTACTAAAGCCCTCTGGTGCCATCTTAGCCAGTTGCCGTTGGAAACGTCCGCCTCCATAAACCAGCCAAGTTGCGCTTCAGGGCTCTCCATTGGGAAACCCGGATTAAAGACTTCCCATGATGTTGTTTCTGCGTTCCATGAATATCCAGCGACCAATAATCTCTTAACTCCATCAATTTCTTGAACCTTGATATTTCCGATGTGATAAACCTCTGTTCCTTTACCGTCAAAATTGAAGGTGGCTTCCCCATTTGCCATATTGATGTTTAATCCCTCAACTCCTGCAATTGTCCCGTCTGGGTTGATTGTAAATTCTGTCCCCAAGCGTTCATTGACACCTGCCCAATCAGCTACAGGCGCCGCAACTTCATGAGTCGCCTTGATCCAATCTCCCTTGGTATCTTGGACATATATAAGCTTTCCACTTGTATCTCTGGCTTCATATCCAACGATCTGAGATGCCGGTATAAATTCTCCTGGAGCGACCTCAACTGGAGCCGGTGGAATGGCAGTTGGGGCTTCGGACTGAGGACCTTGAGCTTGGACAACCCCGGACGGCTCGATAATTTTACCTATTATATTTATTAGTGAAGGTGAACTATTTGCTTGTTCTGTTGCGATTACATCCTGATCTTGAGGAATTATTATACTTTCTCCTGTTACAGGATTAATTATTGTCACTTCTCTTGCTAACTCTGGATCCTGTAGAGCTTTGTTGATATCGACGTCAGCTGGTAGTTTGTCCAGGACAATGATCATAAACGGTGTAATTGTTTTATTTAATTCTGCGCCTTGGGCTGTAATTACTGTGTGGTCTGTAGTTTCGGTTCTTATAAAGCTTTGTGGTAATTGCGGATCAAAAAGGAAAGATTTTGTAGAGATATCAAACTCACCAGTTGGAGCAACATTGTCATTTCTAAAAGATATAATGCTTTTGCCTGTGTCCTGCTCAGACAGTTGGTCATTAACCGATATGTTATTCACTGCAAATTCAACATTATTTACATTTCCGGCATCATTTTTACCTTGATATTGATAAACGCTCATATCTTTTGGAGAAAAAAGCAATGATCCTGCCTCACCGAGTTTATTTAATAATAAAGAGGCACTTGTTGTATAATTTTGCAGTAATGCTTTATCTTGGGCTGACAAATCAGAAGTTTCATTAGAAAATACTCGCATATCTTGGGCCACATATGAAATATTTTTATTGACAATACTAGCCTCGGCACATTGAGTTAATAATGCAGAACCAAAAGTCAGAGCAATGGGAAGTGCGTATTTGGTTGATCGCGGAGGTTCTTCTTCTGCTCTATTTGGTTGACTAATTACTTTAGCTTTCATACCCTATAGTTTATATTATATCACATTATTATTTATATTCAAGATTATCAATAGGAATAATTGTAACCAATCTATTAAAGGAATTTACTTGTACATAATAATTATCTTTTCCATCATCTTTCAGTACTGATTTGATTGGTATCTTTATGCCACCGACTTGGAAATAACTTTCACTTTCTTTTGGAAATAGAACGTCAGGACTTAGGTTTAATTCTAGTTCTGCCTCACCTCCTGTCTTGATAATTTTTCTTTGTTTAAAATCTTGCCGATTATCTTTGACCAGATTATCTATAGCATGAAAAACCCAATGGTGGCCAATATCCTCATCGCTTAATAGATCCATTATCTGGTCTGTATCTTTTGAATTAAACAGTGAAATTTTTGTTTTTCCAAACATCTCTCTAAGAGAAGTCGTATTGCTCAAAATTGAACTATCATTTGGGAAGATGTCCAAGGTTTTATCTTTTTCCTTCATGATGCCTTTTAAATTTGATAACAAGTAAGCTTTTCTTAAGGCCTCAATCGCCATTTTCATTCCAGGTAAACGCATAAAATTATAATATTCTCCCTTTTTTCTATTTAGATTTTGATATTTATCAAACATTGTTTTGAGGATAACCTTGTCTAATTGCAAAAAATTATCAGCATTTTGCAAACCTTTTTCAAAAGATTCATCTAACGGTTTTTTAAATGGCCCCTTGCTAGAGCTAATATCCTTATAGGTATCTCTTAAAGAAAGAGCTATTTTTTTAACCTCTCCTGACCCTAATCGTTTACCAAACAATTTTTTTAGTGATTTTAAGGCGATTTCTTGATAATCTTTTGAATAAAAAAACGGAGTCAAGCTAAAAAATACCTTTTTCATTTCATAGCTGTCTGGAAGGACTTCTTTTTGGACACTTTCAATAATTTTTCTTTTAGCTTCCTTGATTTCTTCATAATCTTTACTTAATTCCAGCGGAGCTTTTGTTTTTATCGGTTCAACTGGTTTAATTTTAGGAGCTTCCAATGAGATAAATTTCTTCATGATAATCTTTTTGACGCCAGGATGGTCAATCAACCCAAATAAATTATCAAGAGTTTTTCTAGTGTTACTAACGTCTGATGAACTAAAATAATAAATCGGCGGAGATCGATCCTTAAGAGTCTTAAGAATAATGTATGCAGGTAATATTTTTTTGTCTGCTCTTCTCCCTAACTCAAAAAAATTTCTATGCTTCCCGTCTTCAAGCAAATCCATAATCATTTTTATTCTGTCTATTTCTTGCCGTTCGTTAGCCAATCTTGGTTTTTCATCGTACAACAAGCTTGATAAAACAACATCTTCGCAATACTGTTTTAGATAACTAATGGTTTTTTCTTGAAATTTTTTGCTTGAAGTCCCATCCATATGGTAAGAATAATGGGTCTTTATATCTGACTCTTCCATCGGATGAAGATTAGACTTATCATTAATAGTTGTCTCAAACTGCTGATACAAACTTTTGTCTTGCAGTGGCTCTTTGCCTAAAGATATATTTGAGTAAATTAGCAGCCCTTTATTAAGCTCTTTTTTTGCATCTTCCGGAGAACTGTATGACCTTATCCTTCTCCAAATATTATTTGATCTAATATCTATGGACGACTCTTTATGATATTTTTCTAATTTGGCAATTATTCGATCTAGTCCTTGGGTAGATTTTTCTCCATTCATACCCAAATTCTATCAAAAAAATAACCACACGTCTGCCAAAAAACTTGAGGCTAAACAAAGACAGTCTTAAATAAGACTGTCTTTATAAAGAGTGTCCTTTTTAAAAGTATATATTTAGCCTAAGCTCTCTCACCTATCCCTGACGGCCGTTTCAAATAGGTAAAACCGTCTATACTTCAATCGCTGGAATAAACCCATTTTGGTTAAAAAACTCTTTGGTTATTATAAAAAAATGTTTAATTTTAATTAATGATGCTATTTTTTTTAACTTATGATAATCCGATTCTGTTCCTTTTGATTTGACCTCAAGAGCGATTTTTTTATCAATAATAAAATCTATTTCCGCACCTGATCTTTTTTGGTAGTAATTGATCTGTCCATATTTTAAAAGATTATTGAATATAGAGTTTTCAAATAAAGCACCACTTGATATTTTTGCTAATTGATTAAGTAAACCTTGGTCACAAAAATAAACCTTTTTAGTACCGGATACTTCGCGATCAACATTATGGCTAAAAGGTGAAATAAGATGAATAAAATAAGTATTTTCTAAAAAATGTAGATATGAATAAATCGTATCTCGCGAAACGCTAAGTTCCGAAGCCAATTTACTTATATCGATTTTTGATCCAACTCTTTCCATTAAAAGAAGTATCAGATCACGCAGAATATTAAGTTGTTTAAAATCAGACAAACTTTTTACATCTTTTTCAAAATATGATTTAAAAATATCATTTAAAATTAGTTTTTTTTGAGAAAAATCTTTTTCCAAAACTACCTCCGGAAATCCACCAAATTTTTCATACTCATCATAATATTTTTTTGTTTTTTCATAACTGATTAAGTTCTTATTCTTATCTTTTTTCAAAAAATCGACATAAAACTCTTTTTTATATTCCTTAAAAATCAAAAACTCTTCAAAATCTAGGGGATAAAGTTCAAAGATAAATTTTCGTCCAGATAGACTTTCCGGAAACAAATTTTTAAGATAATAACTGCTCGACCCTGTCAAAAAAAATTTGATTTGATAATGATCGTATAAATATTTTATAGCCATAATAATCTTAGGCATTGCTTGAATTTCATCTAAAAAAAGATAGATTTTGCTCTTAGGATCTAAACCTAATTTTTTTAGGTTAAAAATTATATTGTTAAAATCCTCTTCTTCAAAGATTTTTTGATCTAATGGATTTTCAATGTCTAAAAAAAATTTATTAGGAGACGAAATCTGCTTAAAAATATTTTGATAAAGGGTTGTTTTGCCAACTCGTCGCATACCGGTCAAAACTATGATTTGTTTTGAATTAATTTGTTTTTGTAAGATTGGTAGTAATTTTCGTGAGTAAATCATAATTAACAGTCTACATATTTATATGTATTATGTCAAGTATATTTCGACATATTTTTATTCCAAGTGTCTTATACTGATTCCATCGTTTAAGATACGCTGATTAAATAAGATTTTCAAGGGTTAAAATTATGACGAAAGGCTCTTTTTAAAATGAAGAAGGGTTAGACCGATAATTTCTTTATTTTTTTTTCTTACTAGTACATCATCAGAAAAAAACTCTGTGTCGTTTGCTTTTTGAAGAGCTTTACACAAAATAAAAAGCTTTTTTATTCAAAATGCCAAAGTATTCTCCTTTACCACCTTCAAACAAATAATCCGGCTCACTTATTGTTTGACCTATATCAAAAATATGTTCTGAAATCTCTGGATGACTCATTAAAATATGATTAAGTCTTTCATCTGTTAGTCTAATTTTAATTTTTCTTAAAGACACAAATTCCATACAAACTACTTTATAGTTGTATGCTTAATCGTTGTCCACCGCTTACTTGTCCGTCCGAAGCTTTAGCGAAGGAGGACAACCTACAAAAGTAGTCTAACAACGACGATATATCAGAGGATTATTTGAGCCCAAATTCTACCAAAAAATCAGTGATTAGGGATGTGGGAGCATAGATAATGTCTATAAAAT
>JANLIS010000032.1 GCA_024653985.1 Candidatus Roizmanbacteria bacterium | reverse complement strand
AATACTCTCAACCCTTGCCCTGCCCATTCGTCTACTTGTTTTTTGATTTTATTTTTTTCATTTTCGTTCATTTCAACTTCTCTATTTCCAATCATTATTTTGTCACAGACGTTTAGAATTGATTCCGGCGCGCCTTTTGAGAACGCCATATAAGGACGGACCTTATATTGAGTCGCTGACAAGGTCCGTCCTTGAACGGTAACTGTCATCATCTTCGTTACACTGTCAAATGGTTTTTCGTCAATTAACTGCCAGTTTTTTCGTATTTCCTCGATATCCAATCCTTGTTTTTGAGCCAAGAACAATAAAGCTCCTTCGGTCGGGTCACCTAACACATCCCAAGATCCGTGATCGTGAATATATACGAGTGAGGCAGTGGAGCAAAGAATGCCATTGAGGACTAATAATTCCCCTGCGTTTTGTTTTGAAATTTGTTGTTTGAAATTAGAAATTTCTTTTTCGGTTTTATTATCGAAAAAGACTTCTTTCACTTGCATTTTGTTTGTAGTTAAAGTTCCAGTTTTATCAGTTGCAATTAGTGTAATACTCCCTAATGCTTCAATAGCTGATAATTTTCTCACGATCGCCCTTTTTCCGGCCATTTTTTTCATTCCGATTGCCAGGGTGATCGTCATGACAGCCGGTAGCCCCTCCGGAACAACGGCAACAGCTAATGAAACTGCCAATAAAAATGCCGGAAAATATCCGGTCCCTTCAAGTAATGAAACAAAAAATACAACTACGGAAAGAACTATTCCGCCTATTCCAATAAATCTGGTTAAATTGGCTAATTTTTTTTGTAAAGGTGTCGTTCCGTCAACGATTGATGATAGGTTATGGGCAATCTGTCCAAATTTTGTTTTATCTCCTATTTTAGTGATCATTATATATCCGCGTCCTTTAGCAACGATCGTTCCTGAAAATACTTCTTCTTTTTCAATTTTAATAACAGGAAAAGACTCGCCGGTAAGGGCCGATTCATTAATTTCCAGATTGATCGACTTGACGACCTCCCCATCGGCCGGAACTTTTATTCCTTCTTCCAAATACACAAGGTCACCCGGAACTAAATATTTACTATCTATTTCTATTTCTTTTTCATCACGGATAACTCTTACTTTGGTTACCGTCATTTTTTTTAACATCGCCAAAGATTCTTCTGCTTTTGCTTCTTGATAAAGACCAAAAAGTCCGTTTAAAATAACGATCCCGATTATCAATCCTCCATCCAAAGACTCCCCCAATAAAAATGAAAGGACCGCTGCTCCGATGAGTAGAATTGTTAAAAAGTTATTAAACTGTTCAAAGAATTTAACGAAGATTGATTTTTTCTTTTGCTCCGTTATGACATTTAAACCGTATTGGGTTAGAAATTGCGAAACTTGGGCAGATGTTAGACCCTTCATAAAAAAATATTAAATAACAAAATTCAAATAACAATTGAATAACAAATAGCAAATTTTTAATGTTTAAAACATTTGTGATTTGATATTTAAAATTTATTTGTCATTTGTTATTTGTTATTTGTAATTTTTGGAATACCTCTTCCATCGTCCTCAGAATATCCATACAAATGCCTCTGGCTTCGCTGAAATTGATCGCCTTGGTATTGTGGGGAAAATAATGAAAGATCTGGTTCCGACCGTTTTTCCAAACGTTCCAAACCTTATCCGCCAACTCTTTTGAATATCTGTTTTCCAATTTTACATAAAGTGAATCCGGACCCAACTTTCCGATCAAGTTCGGAGACATCATCTTTCCAAGCCTAAGATGATCGGAAATATAGTCAAGACGGCTTATTAGATTCTTATCTCTGAATATTTTTTTTAAGAAACCCTCATACGATTTTGCAAACGGAAAAACCAAAAAGGAATAGTCTTTAAATTGATAGGCATGATCACGAACAATATCGTCCATCAAATACAGTCCCTCTTCAAGAAGGTCTTTCTGACCTTGAGAAAGATAGACCCAAAATTGGCTTTCTTTGTTGATTAAGTAATCCATACAGTTAAATATTAAACTGTTAAGTGTTAAATCTTAAAAAAACCTTTAAACATTAAACTCTTAAACAAAAACATTGTTTAGTGTTTGTGGTTTAATAGTTTTTTTAACAGTTTATGTTTTAACTGTTTAACAGTTTTATTTATTTAATAATATCAAATTGTGATATAATTTTGCTATGGAAAAATTTTACAAAATTTTTCAAAATAAATTTTTTCCTTCAAAAAAATCATATCAGCTCATCGGTGGGCCACCCCCTCTTATTACCATCTCACGCGAAATGGGCAGCGGCGGTAAATCAACTGCCAACTTAATTGCTTCACAGTTGGGGAAACCTTGGAAGGTCTATGATCATGAACTGATTGACAAAATTGCTAAAGATAAAGTCTTAGAAGAAGAATTAATTAGTTCTATTGACCCAAAAAGACTGCCGTTAGCAGATATCACAACCGCAAAAACTTTCGGGAAAAGGTTTCCCCGTCTATCCGGATATCAGCGTCATTTGATAAAGGTGATGACCTTGGTCGGACTTAAAGGCCACACGATAGTTTTGGGTCGTGGTGCTAATTTTCTTTTTCCTCATGCATTGAATATCAGAATGATATGCCAGTTTGATCAGCGCATTACTTGGCAGATGACATATGAACATATTTCAAGACCTGAGGCAATAAAAAGGATTGAAGAATCAGACAAAGAAAGAAAGGAATTTGTTGAATCATTATTTAATCATAACCACACCAAGGCTTATCATTATGATCTGGTTATCCGAACGGGGCCAAATATCACAGTTGAAGATGCTACTAACATTATCATTGACCTCGCTAAAAGGAAGTTTAAGATCTAGCCTCGTACAACCTACGCGGTTGTATTGGCATATCGATGAATTAATAGCTTCTTGACAACCCGATAGACTACTTTTGTAGGTTATAAGCGATTGACTAATTTTTCTGTTTGTTGGAAACTAAACCTATATGAAAAATAAATTTTATGATGGCTGTTTTTATCACGTTTTTAACAAAAGTATTGCTAATTTTGGTATCTTTTCTAAACCTGAAAATGGCTTAAAATTTATTGATACTTTAGACTATTATAATGATTTGAGAACAAAACCAAGCCTTTCCATCTATCTAAGGAAAAATTCTTTTAATACAGATCTATTAATCCCTAAAGATAATTCAATAACTAAAATAATTTCTTATTGTGTCATGCCCGATCATTATCATCTC
>JANLIS010000030.1 GCA_024653985.1 Candidatus Roizmanbacteria bacterium | reverse complement strand
CCGATCATCGCCGCATTATCACCATTCAGATATTTATAGGCAGGAAATAAAACTTCTCCTTGGTATTTTTTTGCCAGATCCCTCATCAATTTTCGTAATCTTAAATTGGCTGCCACTCCCCCCACTACAATTAATTGATTAATTGTAGTGAGCTTGATCGCCCTCTCGGTTTTTTTGATCAGTGTATCAAAAACAGCTTCTTGAAAAGAACTGGCCAATTCTTTAACCGCCCCGGTTGAGGAGCGAAGCGGGAAAACCGGGGCGGTTTTCATCGACTGGCTTTTCAAAAAATAATAAAAAGATGTCTTTAAGCCAGAGAAAGAAAAATTCAGATCTTTAGATTTCATCATTGGCCTGGGAAAATTATGACCGTCTACGTTGCCAGCCGCATGAGCTAATCTTTCAAGAACGGGACCCCCGGGATACCCGAGACCGAGCAGTTTGGCTGCTTTGTCCAGCGCTTCACCGGCAGCATCATCCAAAGTCGCTCCTATTATTTCATAAGTTAAGTGGTCTCTAAAAATAACAAATTCTGTATGCCCTCCGGAGACGATCAATGCCAAATATGGAAACTTGAATTCATGTTTTGGGTTTCCCTTGCTGTTTTGAACAAAGGCAGAATAAATATGGCCTTCCAAATGATTGACAGCGATCAGTTTATTTTGATATTTTTTTGCCAGCTCCTTAGCTTTTTTTATTCCTACCTCAAGCGCAACTGCCAAACCGGGTCCCTGAGTAACGGCAATTGCGTCAATATTTTTAAAAAGCTCTGGATCCCCGCCTCCGCGGGGATGACAAGCACGCTCAACCACAAAATCAATTCTCTCCTCATGGGCTCTTTTTGCAATTGACGGAACAACTCCTCCCCATTTTTTGTGTAAAAGTATCTGGGAATAGATAACGTTAGATAAAACTTTTCTGCCACTAGTTATGGCCACTGAAGTTTCGTCACAACTGGTGTCAATGGCTAGAATCTTCATAAAAATTTCTAATTTCTAATTAACCTAATTGACCTAAAAAATGTCCAAGTTCCAATTGGGTAATTGGGAATTATTTAGATTAATTAGAAATTAGGTTAATTAGGTTAATTCTGAACTATAATCTCTCTTTCCTTCTCGTTAATATACTTCATGTCTATATACACTATATTTCCTTTATCTTTAAGTAATTCTATTATCTCTCCGGCTTTTTCCCCCCATTCAAAACATAGGATATTTCCAGGAACTAAAAATTTATCAATACCCAAGTTTCCGAATTCTTCCCTATCTTCTATCTGATACAGGTCAAAGTGATAAAAATTTTTGTATTCGTAATAAATTACGTATGTGGGAGAAACAATATTATTTATACCCAACTTTTCGCCTATCCCTTTAACAAAGACTGTCTTGCCTACACCCATTTCTCCTTTTATTATAAAAATGAGCGGCTTGTCATCTTTTTTATAATTTTTAGTGAATATCTGTCCGGCAATATTTTTTGTTTCTTCGGAGGTAAGCGACCTGAATACTTTTGATTTGATAAAATCTTCATTTCCCTGTCTTAAGATCTTGACGTTTGATCGGCTCAGATCAACAACTGTGGAAGGTTTATTTTTTGGTAATTGACCGGCATCAACGATCAGGTCTATAAGTTTTTTTTGTTTTTCTGTCAGTTCGTTAAGCAACGATCCGATCGAGTAATGGGGAGAACGTCCCGCTAAATTTGCCGAAGTAGCTGTTATCGGTTTTCTAAATTGATCAACTAATACTTCAATGTATCGATACATCGGAATTCTGACACCCAGGGTTCCCGTCTCCGATTCCAATAATTTATTTACTTTGTGTTTGGAAGGTAAAATTATTGTAAAAGGACCGGGTAAAATCTCCTCAAAAACTTTTTGTTGATCATTGTTTATTTCAACCAATTGACCCATGGACCCAAGACCGGTAAAAACAGAGATCGGTTTTCCAACCGGTCTGTTTTTAAAAGCAATTAATTTTTCCACCGCTGCCTTATTGGTTGCATCTACCAAAAGACCATAAACAGTATCAGAAGGAAAGATAACCAGACCACCTGATTGAAGAGTTTTTATGGCTTGATTTATTGTTAGATTAATATTTTTCTTACTAATTTTAATTTTTATCATAATAAATTTTTAAATCTTAAATATTAAAGGTTAAATAAACTATTAAAGATTAAACGTTTTAAAATTTAAAAATTAATATGTTTAATATTTGTTTAATAATTAAGATTTAATCTTTAAGATTTTGAAATGATGTCCTTAATTTTATCAAAATTTCTGCTAAAATAAGGCCTATGGCTAAAAAAAACAATGGGCTTAAAGTTACCCAATTTAAGTTCAATATAAACATCCGTAATTTTTTTATTATTTTCTTCGTCTCCCTTTTTCTCTTTTTTGCATATCGTTCAATAACCAATGGGGTCAAACAGGTAGCACCTGAAAAATCTATTACGACGATCGTCAAAGAAGCCAAAGAAGGGAAGATTAAGAAAGTTGATCTGATCGATAATAAACTGCTTGTTTATTATAAAAACGATACTTTATCAACCTCTTTCAAGGAAACCGGGGAAACATTCTTAAAAACCTTGAAAGACGCTGGAGTTAATCCAGAAAAAATTGATATCAATATAAAAGACACTCAAGGATCAATGGGTTTGGCAAATATAATCGGCAACCTCCTACCGACGATACTTATGGTTGCGTTTTTTATTTTTCTTTTCCGTCAGGCAAAGGGAGCTCAAGACAATGTCTTTTCATTCGGGCAAAATCGGGGAAAAAGATTTCAAAAAAGCATGACAAAGATAACCTTTAATGATGTGGCCGGAGTTGATGAAGCAAAAAAAGAATTGGTTGAGATCGTTGATTTTTTAAAGAATCCGGGAAAATATAA
>JANLIS010000027.1 GCA_024653985.1 Candidatus Roizmanbacteria bacterium | reverse complement strand
TTTTGTTCTTGAACAGTAGCTTCTTTGCTTAAGGCTGAAATGGTGATATCATATATCTCTTTTTCTGTGTCCTCAATGACGGCTACTCGACCGGCAATTTCAGCAATAGGTGAAACTATTTTTGGTGTTCTTGTTTCCAATAATTCTTCAACTCTTGGTAACCCTTGAGTAACGTCGGAAATAACGATACCTCCAAAGTGTCGGACACGCATTGTCAGCTGAGTTCCTGGTTCTCCAATTGATTGGGCGGCCATGACTCCGACCGGTACACCAATTTCAACAATTTTGTTGGTAGACAGATCTGTTCCATAACATTTTTGACAGACTCCATAAGGAGAAGCACAGTAAAGTGGGGAACGGACAACCACTTTTACGATCTTATTTTTTTCAATAAGTTCAATTATTTCATTATCGATCAGTTCATTGGCTTTGATCAAAACTTCACCTTTTTCGTTTGTCAGGTCATTTAATATAAATCTGTTCTTAATTCTTTCTTTGAACTTTTCTCCTCTTGACATTGTTGTTGAGATCGTCAAACCTTCTTTGACTAAACAATCTTCCTCTCGGACGATCATATCATGAGATGTATCAACGAGTCGGCGGGTCAAATATCCGGCGTCAGCAGTTTTCAAAGCTGAGTCGGTTAAACCTTTTCGGGCTCCTCTAGCAGAGATAACATATTCAAAGATAGATAAACCTTGTCGATAGTTGGATTTGGTTGGAACTTCAATGATCTTTCCCATAGGATCAACAACAAGTCCTTTCATGGCGGCCAATTGCTTTAATTGTTCTTTAGAAGCACGGGCTCCTCCTGATTTAATGATTATCTTTACTGGATTTTCATCATCCAAGGCATTCCATGTTTTGTCAGCCAATTTCTCGGTAACATCGATCCAAAGCTTGTTTGAATAACGTTTTTTTTCTTCAGAGGTCAATAAACCCTCTTCAAAATTTTTAGTTATCTTTTCAATCTCTTTTTCTGTTTCATTGATAATCTTGTTTTTTTCCGGAATTATCTGGCAGTCAA
The DNA here is from genome assembly GCA_024653985.1 of Candidatus Roizmanbacteria bacterium. Taxonomy (GTDB): domain Bacteria; phylum Patescibacteriota; class Microgenomatia; order UBA1406; family GWC2-37-13; genus GWC2-37-13. The sequence continues at coordinate 6,313 of JANLIS010000027.1, read as the reverse complement.
AAATTGAAAGAGAAAGTCCGCCGGCAATTGTTGAGGCCCAGAAACCGATCTCCTTTAATTTATCAATAAGTTCTCCAACCTTTTCATTTTCAAATATTTTCATGGCGGCAACAACGATATTTTTCAAATCAGAAGCTTTGACCTCAGCGTTAACAAATTTAAGTTCCGGTGGAAGTGCCTGATTGAAAATTATGCGTCCAACAGTTGTTTTGACGATCTTACCACCGATTCCAACATTGATAGGTTGTCGTAATTTTATTTTTCCGATAGCCTGAAATCTCATCGCTTCATTTTCAGTAGCAAAGAATTTTAGATCTTCAGGAAACTCAGATTCCATGTGACTATCAATTGTTGTCAGATAATAACAACCAAGGGCCATTTCTTTGTTTGGAAGAACGATAGGGGAACCATCAGATGGTTTTAATAAATTGTGGTATGGGAACATTCTTTGCTTGACCTCTTCGATCGCCATTTTAGACAACGGCAAGAACACACCCATAGCGTCTCCATCGAAATCAGCGTTATATCCTGAACAAACGGCCGGATGAAGTTTTATGGCATTATCATCTGTCAAAACAGGATAAAAACCAAGGATAGACAGTTTGTGAAGGGTAGGAGCACGGTTCAATAAGACCGGGTGATCTTTCGTGATCACTTCCAAAATATCATAGACGACCGGGTCCTTTTTTTCCAAGAACAACTTGGCGCTTTTGATGTTTGGAGCAAGTCCTCTAATAATGATTTCGTGTAAAAGATATGGTTTGAACAATTCCAAAGCCATTTCACGAGGCAAACCACATTGATTTAGTTTAAGTTCTGGACCGACAACGATCGTACTACGACCTGAATAATCGACACGTTTACCCAATAAATTCTGTCTGAATCGACCTTGTTTACCCCTCAAAATATCTGATAAAGATTTTTGTACTTTTGTATTTGCGCCAGTTGATCGGCTCTTTCCTCTTGATTTTTGCAGATCAATTAACGAATCAACAGCTTCCTGTAACATTCTTTTTTCGTTTCTAAGAATAATTTCAGGTGCTCCAAGATCAATTAATTGCTTTAAACGATTGTTTCGGTTAATGACCCTTCGGTAAAAATCGTTAAGATCAGAAGTGGCAAATTTTCCACCTGGTAATTGAACGACCGGTCGTAGATCTGGTGGGATAACCGGCAAAACTGTCAGGACGATCCATTTTGGATCAATTTTAGCTTTGATAAAAGCCTCAAGAACACGGGCTTTTTTAAGTAATTTATTTCTTTTTTCACCCTTACTTTCATTTAATAGTTCCAATGTTCTGGCATAGTGTTTAGCAAGATCAAAGTTTGAAAGAATTTCATATAGAACCTCTGATCCCATACCAACGTTCAAAAAGTCTGCAATGTTATTTTCCTTAAAGAATAAATAATCGTCTTCTTCAATAACATCAAAGGCTTTTATTGATCGGGCAATTTTTGAAATTCTTTCAAAATATGCTGATTTTTTAGTTTTTGTATCGGTCTGCTCATTAGATAACAATTTCAATTGTTCTCTTTTCTTGAATTCTACTTCCTGTTTGGCGATCTCCCATTGTTCTTTGTGGGCGATCTTTTTTTCCAGTTGTTGATATTGTTTTTCAAAATTCTGATTAATCTCTTCTTCTTTCTTGACAAAATCCTCTTCAATACTTTTCAGTTCGATCTTTTGTAGTTCCTCAATGGCCTTTAAGGTCTTTTTTTGATTGTCCTTGTCAACTTCCTTGACCAAATAAAGAGCGTAATAAATGACTCTTTCCAAAGCTTGTGGAGGAACGTCCAAAACGATACTTAAGGTAGATGATGTTCCTTTGAAATACCAGATATGGGCGATTGGGGAAGCTAATTTGATATGGCCCATTCTTTCTCTTCGGACAGCTGAAGTGGTGATCTCAACTCCACAGCGGTCACAAACGATTCCCTTGTAACGCATTCTTTTATATTTTCCACAGTAACATTCATAGTCTTTTGTAGGCCCGAAGATCCTTTCATCAAAAAGACCGTCTTTTTCAGCTCTAAATGTTCGATAGTTGATGGTTTCCGGTTTAACAACCTCTCCGTGAGACCATTTGATGATTGTTTCCGGTGAAGCAAAGGTAATTCGGAGTCCGGAAAAATCTACTGTATTAATATCTTCCATAATTAGTTTATAAAGTTAATAACGTTCATAAAGTTCATAAAGTGACTTTCTTTATAAACTTTACAAACTTTATAACTTTACGAACTATTTTGCGTAATCAATTGACAATCCTAAAGCGTTTAATTCTTTAACAAGCACATGGAATGACTCTGGGACAGATGATTGTGGAATATCAACACCTTTAATAATAGATTCAAAGGCTTTGGTTCGGCCACGGACATCGTCACTCTTGATCGTCAATAATTCTTGCAATGTATGAGGTACTCGATGTGATTCCAGTGCCCAAACCTCCATCTCTCCAAATCTTTGTCCTCCTAATTGTGATTTTCCTCCCAAAGGTTGTTGAGTAACAAGTGAGTATGGTCCAACTGATCTCGCATGGAATTTATCTTCGATCATGTGGATCAATTTGATGATATAGCTTGTTCCAACTAAGGCCTTTCTTTCATAAGGCAAGCCTGTTTGTCCATCAAACAAAGTCACTTTATTATCGATTGGTAATCCTGATTTTCTAAGTTCATTTGAGATAAAATCTTCCTTGATCTTTTCAAAGACAGGAATAGAGATGTTTGTATTTGTATGTTTTGCAATAACTCCCATAAGATTTTCAAACAACTGACCCAAGTTCATACGGGAAAGAATTGAAAGAGGAGACAAGATAACATCGACAGGTGTTCCGTCTTCCAAATAAGGCATATCCCAAGCTGGAAGAATTTTTGAAATAACACCTTTGTTTCCGTGTCGTCCGGCTAATTTATCTCCAACAGTTATTTTTCTCAATTGAGCTGTATTAACAATAATTCTTTGCAAAACACTTGGCTCAAGTTCGTTTGGATCCTTTTTGCCGTTGATGGTTTCAATACCGACAACTGAGCCTCTTTTTCCATAAGGCATTCGAAGAGAGGTATCCTTAATATCTTTGGCTTTCTCTCCAAAGATAGCTCGGAGAAGTCTTTCTTCTGCTGTTAATTCTTTTTCACCTTTTGGAGCAACTTTACCGACTAAAACATCCCCACCTTTTATCTCAGTGCCAAGAGTGATAAGTCCTTCTTTATCAAGGTTTTGAAGAATTTCTTCTCGGACATTTGGGATATCGCGGGTCAATTCTTCAGGTCCAAGTTTGGTATCAATAACATCGGCGATAAATTCTTCCATTGTGATAGAGCTGAGGATATCTTCCTTAACCAATCTATCAGAAATAACGAAACCGTCTTCGTATCCAAGTCCGTTTAATGAGGAATAGGCAACCAATAAATTTTTTCCCAAAGCCAAATGTCCTTGATCGGTCGAAGGACCATCAATGATTATTTCACCTTTTCTGACTTTTTGATCAGGGCTGACAATCGGTCTCTGATCAAAAGAAACGTTTTTGCTTGTTCGGGTAAACCTCTCTAGTTTATATTCATATGTTTTTCCACTTTTTCCCTTATAAACTATTTTTTGTCCATCAACGTATTTTACGACACCATCTTCAGCAGCCTTAATGGTTCTCCCTAAGGCGATACTTACTTTTTCTTCAAGCCCTGTTCCAACGATCGGTGCTTCTGGAGTGATCAATGGGACAGCCTGACATTGCATGTGCGAACCCATGAGAGCTCTTGAGGCATCATCATTTTGTAGGAAAGGAATAAGAGATGCTGATGCTCCCAATACCTGTCTTGGTGAAACGTCAATTAAATCGATTTTTTCAACTGATGTTTCAATCAGATCACCTTCATGGCGAGCTGTAACCATCTGATCGGTCAAATAACCATTTTCATCAACATTAGCGTCTCCTGAAGTAATAAAGTATTTTTCTTCGTCATCAGCTTGTAGATAAACGATCTCATCAGATATCTTTACCTTTAATTTACCTCCAACTTTTTCTTTAACGACTTTTTTATAAGGAGTTTCCAAGAAACCATATTTATTTACTTTTGCGTAAAGGGCCATATAAGTGACGACACCAATATTAGGACCTTCTGGGCTTCTGATTGGACAAATTCTTCCATATTGAGATGAGGAAATGTCACGAATTGAGAATGAGGCTCTTTCTTTTTCTATTCCACCAGGTCCACCAACGGTGATTCTTCTTAAATTATCAAGCTCTGATAACGGATTGGTTTGATCAACGATAGTTGATAGCTGACTTGTTCTATAAAATGAATTGATAGCAACGATCAAAGGTTTTGAATTGACTACTTGGCTTGGGAGAACGTTTAATTCCTCACCGGAAATCAAGCTCATTCTTTCTTTAATCTCTCTTTCTACTCGAACCATTCCAACTCTAATTCCGTATAAGCTGATCAATTCTCCTACAGTCCTAAGTCTTCGGTTTCCAAGATGATCAATATCATCAAATTCACCTTTGTTTTGTGTTAGGGTGAGAAGATATTTGATAGATGCAATAATATCTTCTTTAGTTAATAAACGATTTTCTTTTTTGATATCAATATTAAGCCCAAGTTTTTTGTTGATCTTGTATCTTCCAACGTCGGCTAAAGAATATCTTTTTTGATTGAATAAAAGGTTATTTATGGTCTCATAGGCATTTTCCAAGATAAGAGGTTCACCTGGCCTGATCTTTCTATATATTTCTAAGACGGCTTCATCTTTACTTTTAGTTTGATCTTTCTTAAGAGTTGGAATAAGATATTTTTCAACCAAACTTCGATCTATATCGCTAAAGTAGTTGATAATATCGCTTTCGCTGTCATTTTCAAAAATTTTAAGAAAGACCGTTGATAAAAATTTTCTTTTTTTGTTGATCTTCATCTCAATAAAACCATTTTTATTGATCGTCATATCAAGCCAAGCTCCGATATATGGTCTGATTTCTGCGTTATAAAGTGTTAAACCGGTTGTTTTATCAATCTCCGCTGTGAAATAAACTCCAGGGGAGCGGACTATCTGATTGATAATGGCCCTTTCGATACCATTGATGATAAAAGTTCCTCGATCCGTCATTTTTGGAAGATTAAAGAAGTATATATCCTGTTTCTTTTCGTTATTAGTTTTTTTATTTACCAATCTTAATTTTAAATAAACAGGAGTGTCGTAAGTTAATTTCTTTTTTAAGCAAAGGTCGATATTATATCTTGGCTCACCAAAATACAGATCTTCAAAATAGATGGTAAACTTTTTCTTCGTGTAGTCGTCAATAGGGAAGAACTCATTAAAAATTTCCTTTAATCGGATATCGGTAAATTCAGCCCAAGAGTTTTTTTGAACTTCGATTAAATTAAACTTTTCAAGAAATTCGTCTTTTCTGCCGAGGAACAAACTTTTTCGGGGTAGAATATTTGATTTAATAGTTTTGCTCATCGGGTAGATGGATATATAATATTTTGTTAACAACAAAAACCCCAGTACACAAGACGGGGAGTTAAAAAAACTAATATATCATACAAAACGCAATAAGTAAAGTCAAATGGTATTTGTAAAGCCTTGTCATTCCCGCGGAGGCGGGAATCCAAGCTAAATATTCTTCTTTTAAAAATGTAATTATAGACTGGATCCCCGTCTTTACGGGGATGACACAAGAGACTACTAAAAGCGGACATTTCTATTTTGGACTGACAGTCAAATAGATTTAAAATGGATTTAGGTAATGATTTCCCTATTTTATTTAATGCACTTTGATAAGTCATAATCACAGGATTGAGGATTACAGGGGTCTTCAACTGTCAAACATTTACGCGGTTCGCTTAAAAACTTAAAAGTCGAGAGGATTTGGTCAAAGATTTTTTGATTTTCTACTAAATTTTTGTTTGTTTCTTTACTATTAACAAATCGAATAACATAATAAAAATCGTTTTTTACAACAACATATTCAATTATTGGTAATGGAGGGATTCCCCCTGACAATTTATATGAAATAGATTTTTCTAATCCAATTGTTGTGTCATGGACATCAATAATTGATGAATCTCCTTTAACAATTATATTTTTATAATCATCAAGAGTTTTAATTCTAGAATCTTTAAACACGAGAATAACTGATAGCTCAGATTCAGCTGACTGAGGATCATATGACAATGCAAAAGGAACGATTTCAACGCATGTTTCACAATTAACATTTGTAGATAATTTGACAATCGGCCACGAGTCTGGATATTTAAAAGAATAATTTGCTTTTGAGCTGATGTATGTCTTCCAACCCGCCGTTTCGTCGGGAGG
>JANLIS010000022.1 GCA_024653985.1 Candidatus Roizmanbacteria bacterium | reverse complement strand
TAGTGAATCAGAAGAAAAAACTCAGTCTGATTTAAGTTTACCAACCCCGCCAACTACCCGGATCAGCCCAAAGTTGGAACTGCCGAAAGAAGCATCTCCGGAAGCAAAGTAGAATTTCTAATTTCTAATTACCTAATTTCTAATAAAACTCCAATAACCAAATTACAATTATAAAAAGTTTGATTTATTGCTAATTGAATTTTGTTTGTTTCTTGTTACTTGGTCATTGGTTATTTTTTAGGTTAATTAGAATAATTAGATCAATTAGGTCAATTCATTTCAAAAACCCTAGCGGATCCAGTATCTGTCCTCCTGATCTTATTTCAAAATGTAAGTGAGTCCCGGACGATCTTCCGGTTGATCCCATTATCCCAATTTGACTTCCCTGTCCAACTGAATTACCTGGTTCAACCGAGTATGAAGAAAGATGTGCATATAATGTCTGGTATCCGTTACCATGGTCAATGATCACGTGACATCCATAGCCCCAGTTGAGACAACCGGCATAAATCACCGTTCCTCCATCGGCCGCAAGAACTGGAGGGGACGAAGGGTTAGCAATATCCAAAGCCTGATGGTACCAAACATAATATTGGGTGATCATACCAGATGTTGGCCAAATAAAATTAGAGGAACCTTGTACGCCAGCTTGGATTGATGCGATAAATTGATATGCCGGTTTTTCCGGTTCGATAGTTCCGCCCGGAACATACAAAGTTTGTCCGGCCATAAGTGAAAAAGTGTCCAGGTCCTCAAAACTGTTGAACGGAAAGTTCAAAATATTCTGAGCATTGGTATGATATTTTTTTGCGATCGTATAGATGTTTTCTCCTGAGGCAACTTTGTGAACGATACCGGTCACCGGTGGAATTTTTAAAGTTTGGTCCGGTTTAATTAGGTCACCGGTTATATTATTCGCCCACCTTATTGTGTCGACTGAGATATCAAATTTTTTGGCTATTGAAGCTAAGGTTTCCCCACCACGGACAGCATAATTTTCTACCTTATCACGCGGTTTCACCGAAAAAACCGTTGAAAGGGAGCCTCCATAAGGATTATATGAGACCACCAAAGATTGGTAGTCGTTTTGATCGTTAAATGATTGAAAGAAGGGAGCGTTTTCGGCAATGATCGGCCCGCCGACGATCGCCGCCGCCACGATCAATAAAAAGGAAGTGTTTAAGAATGATGAGGAATATTTACCTCTCTTTACAATTAAGAACGCCACGATTATATCTTTTATGCCTTCAAAAATCTGCCCGGCGCTGATTAGTCGGGATAAAATGTAGTTTTTTAGAAAGATAATAAATTCGCCTATTTCATTCATAGTTCGACTTCGCTCACTACAGCGTAAAATAGGCTTACATTATAACAAATTTATGTAATCAAAAATTATCAATCGCGACGTAGGGGTTTGATTTATCAAACCCTTATGACGATTTGATTTTGTAATTAATATTTTTATTTTGGGTTTCATAAATGAAACCCCTACAATCCTCAAACCATCGCGCTTGTAATTCTTTCGATAGCCACTTCAAAAGCTGCCTGTTTCAAAGGCATCTTTTTTTCTCCGCCAGCCGGCGGATTTGACTTTTTCCAGATTGCCTCGAATGCTTTTTCCATCATGACTTTTAATTTGTCATTGACTTCTTTTTCTGACCAATAGAATCCAGCTTTACCCTGAACCCATTCAAGATAAGAAACGGTCACTCCACCGGAATTTGCCAAAACGTCAGGAACGATTATTTTGCCTTTTTTAGCAAGGTATTCATAAGCTTCTTGGGTCAATGGGCCATTGGCCATTTCAACGATGATCTCGGCCTTAATTTTGGCCATATTTTTATCGTTTACCATGTTCTCTAAAGCGGCTGGAACTAACACATCGACATCCAGTTCCAAGAGTTCTTCGTTGGAAATCGCTTTAGTGTAGGCAACGGTTCCTTTTTCCTTTTTATTTTTCAAGGCTCGGTCCAGATCAATTCCATCTTTGTCATAGACTCCGGACCTGGAATCGGAAATTGCAACAACTTTAAAACCAACTTCGGTTGCAAGTTTTGCAAAGTAGTAACCAACGTTACCAAAACCCTGTACCGCTACGCTCAATTTTTCATTTTTCATTTTTAATTTTTCATTTAATTTTGCAAGCAACGCTTGCAAAATTATCACTCCTCCTCGTCCAGTTGCTTCAGTTCTACCTAAGCTTCCGCCCATTGAAACCGGTTTTCCGGTGAATGTAGCAGGGCTTTTGTAACCGATGATTTTTTGATATTCATCAATCATCCAACTCATTATTTCTGGAGTTGTATTAACGTCAGGAGC
>JANLIS010000017.1 GCA_024653985.1 Candidatus Roizmanbacteria bacterium | reverse complement strand
TCAAATCCCTTTTTGTGTCCTTCATAAGTAGTTTTTCCTCTTTCAGTGGCCCACCGGCGATTTCCATCAGGGATAACAGCAACGTGATTTGGGATGTTTGAAAGCATATGCTTAATTATATAAATAGTTAATTAGTTTGTCATCCCCTCGAAGGAGGGGATCAAGTCAATTATTACATCTTAAAAACAATAAGGAATATTTAGTCTGGATTCCCGCCTCCGCGGGAATGACAATCATACCTACTTCCAATCTTGGAAATAATATTTTTTCCCCTTTAAATTTTTTGGCATATACTCTTGAACAATTTTTTTTCCTGTTTCACGCTCCACTTTCCAAGGATAACGAACATGTCCCTGACCAAATCCTAAAGATCTCATAAGTTTATTTGGGGCGTTTCGTAAATGAAGGGGTATAGGGTCAAGATTTTTTTCGTCAATATCTTGCAAAGCGGCCATGATACCGTTTGTTGAAGCAATAGATTTTTTTGCTGTCGCAAGATATGTGGCAGTTTGTGCCAGGATCAAGCCGGCTTCTGGCCAACCGATCATATGGCAGGCCTGCATGGCGGTTGTGGCCAAAACCAAAGCAGTTGGTTGTGCATTTCCGATATCTTCACTGGCAAAGATGACCAGACGACGGGCAATAAAAATAGGATCTTCCCCAGCTTTGATCATTCTGGCCAAATAATGCAGAGTTGCATCAGGATTACTTCCACGCATTGATTTGATGAAGGCAGAAATAGTATCATAATGCCAATCTCCCTTTTTATCATAGAAAATTGCTTTTCGTTGTACAGCTTCTTCGGCAACCTTTAAAGTAATTTTTTTTGAAAGAGAAGATGCCAATTCAACGGCATTGATGGCAGTCCTTCCGTCGCCATTAGAATTTTTAATGATATGCTCAATAGCTGCTTTATCAAATTTATGCTTCGGATAAAATTTTATTGCCCGGGAAACAATAGTTTTTATCTCTTCTTCGGCCAAGGAATATAGAACATATATCTGACTGCGGGAAACAAGAGGGGCGATGACTTCAAATCCTGGATTTTCCGTAGTTGCTCCGATCAACGTGATGGTTCCATCTTCAACATATGGTAAGAAAGCATCCTGTTGAGCTTTGTTAAATCGATGGATCTCATCAACAAATAAAACAGTTGTTTTTTGAAAAAGTCCGTAATTCTTTTTTGCTTCGGCAATGATCTTGCGGACCTCAGCGACTCCTCCTCCGGCAACAGCTGAAAATGGAACAAAATTGGCCTCAATATATTTAGCAATGATCCTGGCAAGGGTCGTTTTTCCTGTTCCTGGAGGCCCCCAGAATACCATGGAAATGACTTTTTTGTTTTCAATCATTCGGCGGATCGGTTTACCTTTTCCAACTAAATGTTCCTGACCAACAAACTCATCAAGGGATTGGGGACGTAACTGCTCGGCAAGAGGAATATCCATGAGATAAAAATTTCTAATTTCTAATTACTAATTCCTAATAAAATTTCAAATTACAAATGTTTGTCATCCCCGTCTTGATCGGGGATCCATGCCTTTTGTCTGGATTCCCGCCTTCGCAAGAATGACACGTATGTAAACAATTGTTCACCAATAATCATAAGACAGAATTTTT
>JANLIS010000012.1 GCA_024653985.1 Candidatus Roizmanbacteria bacterium | reverse complement strand
AATGTCTGAAATAAAATTATCTGAAAAATTGAATAAAATCGCTACCGAAATCGAAACTTTGACAGTAGTTGAAATGGCTGAATTAGCCAAATATTTAGAAGAAAAATTTGGTGTTTCTGCTATGCCAGTTGCCGCTGCTGCTTCCGCCTCCGCAGGAGCTGCTACGGCGGACAAGGAAGAAAAAACCAGCTTTACCGTTGTTTTGACCGCCGCCGGAGACAATAAATTAGGAGTAATCAAAGCCGTTCGAGAAATTCTACCTAATCTAGGACTCATGGATGCGAAAAAATTAGTCGAATCAGCACCAAAAGATCTGTTGGTTGATGTTAAGAAACCAGCTGCTGAAGAAGCTAAGAAAAAGATCGAAACTGCTGGAGGAAAAGTGGAATTGAAGTAAATTTTTATTAAAATAAGCCCCGCCTCTGGCGGGGCAAGGAACGTGGGTAAATGTTTTGACTTTCAGGCAAAAACAAGCTAATATTTATACTTATGGCAGCCACAAAAAAATCTGATTACGGAGCCGATTCAATAGTAGTACTTGAGGGACTTGAACCAGTTCGAAAAAGACCGGCAATGTATATTGGGACAACTGCCCAGTATGGTGTTAACCACTGCTTAAACGAAATTATCGACAACTCAATCGACGAGGCCTTAGCGGGTTATTGTAATCGGATCGAAATAAGAATAGAGGAAAATAACTACATGACCGTCATTGATGATGGTCGAGGGATTCCTGTCGATAAAGTGCCGAAATACAATGTTTCCGCTCTTGAAATGGTCATGACCAAACTACATGCCGGAGGAAAATTTAGTGATGGTGCCTATAAGGTTTCAGGTGGTCTTCATGGAGTTGGAGCTTCTGTTGTCAATGCGTTGTCAGAACATGTTATTGCCGAGGTCAAACGGGATGGGAATATTTATCGTCAAGAATATAAAAGGGGAGTACCAATGTATCACGTCAAAAAAGTTGAAAAATCGATCTTAAACTTCAATTTTGAACAGGGAACAGCTATTTCCTTTTTACCTGACAAGGAAATTTTTAAAGAGACTATCGAAATAAACAATGGTATCTTTAAAAAACAGGTAAAAGAACGCGCCTATCTGATTAATAACGTCTATTTTAGGATATTTAATAATAAAGTCAAAGAAAAATATGCTTATTTCTTTGATGGCGGTATAATTTCGCTTCTCCGTGATATGAACCGTGGTAAAAAAACTTTACATGATGCCATTTATATCCATAAAAATGTTGATGGCAAAGATGTTCAGGTGGCTATCCAATATAACCAGTCTTTGAACGAAAATATCCATACCTTTGTCAATGTCATTAATACCCATGAAGGAGGAACCCATCTGACAGGATTCAAAACCGCCCTGACCAAAGCCATAAATAACTATGCAAAAAAAGAATTTGGGGAAAAAGACAAAAATGGAGAGACTTTTTCAGGTGACGACGTAAAAGAAGGATTGGCCGCCATCGTTTATATAAAGATGTCGGCAACTAATCTCCAATTTGAAGGCCAAACAAAAACCAAATTGGGAAACTCCGAGATTCAAACTTTGGTTCAACAAACTGTATTCGAATATTTAGAAACATATTTTGAAGAAAACCCAAAAACGGGAAGAGAAATTCTTGGAAAAATTTTCTTGGCCCAAAAAGCCCGATTGGCCGCCAAGGCCGCTAAAGAAGCAGTTATGAGAAAAGGCGCACTTGAGGGAGCTACACTTCCGGGAAAATTGGCCGACTGTCAGGAAAAAGACCCATCACTTTGTGAAATATTCATGGTTGAGGGTAATTCGGCCGGTGGTACTGCCAAAGAAGCCCGAAACCGTAAATTCCAGGCAATCTTGCCTCTAAGAGGTAAAATTCTTAATACTGAACGCGCCTATCTTGATCGTGTCTTGGCTTTTAAGGAGATCAAGGATCTTGTCGTCGCCTTGGGTATGGGAATTGGAGAAAACATCAACTATGCCAAGCTACGATACCATAAGATCATTGTCATGACCGATGCCGACGTTGATGGAGAGCATATCTTAACTCTTATTTTGACATTCTTTTTTAGACATATGCCCGACGTCATTCGCAAAGGACATTTGTACGCCGCTCAACCGCCTCTTTTCAAGGTTCAACAGGGAAAACAGGTTCATTACATGTATTCTGACGAAGAAAAAGATAAACTTGTAGCACAACTATTAACCAAACAGACAAGTCAGCCAAATGTTCAACGATATAAGGGTCTTGGAGAAATGAATCCTGACCAGCTCTGGGATACAACCATGGACCCGGAAAGAAGAATTTTAAAGCAAATAATGATCACCGAAGCTGAGGAAAGTGATCGTGTTTTCTCAATGTTGATGGGGGACGAAGTCCCGCCAAGAAAAAAATTTATCGTTACACATGCCAAGATGGCGAATTTGGACTTGTAAATTAAGGACTGTCCTTGTCAGCGACTCAATATAAGGACCGTCCTTGTTAAAAGTTTTATAATTAATATGAATCTAAGTAAACTTTCCGCAGGGAAAAATGTTCCAGAAGAAGTTAATGTTTTTATTGAGATCCCACAGGGTTCCTCGATAAAATATGAATTAGATAAAGAATCGGGAGTTGTTATGGTTGACCGCTTTAATTTTACCGCAATGTTCTATCCGTTCAATTATGGATTTATTCCAGGAACAAAAGCTGAAGATGGCGATCCAACCGACGTTCTTGTAATTTCAAGCTATAGTGTCGCCCCGGGAACCGTTATTCCATCCCGTCCGATCGGAATGCTTGAAATGGAAGATGAAGCCGGAATTGATACAAAGATAATCGCAGTTCCAACTGTTAAAGTAGATCCGTTCTTTTCAAATATCAACGATATTTCCGATCTTGACGAAATGACAAAGAAAAAGATCCAACACTTTTTCAATCACTATAAAGAACTGGAACCGGGAAAATGGGTTAAAACAAAAAATTTCTTGGGAAAAGAAGAAGCATATAAAGATATTAAAAAATCGATTAAATAAATGTCGTAGGGGTCGGTCTTGTACCGACCATAAACAATAATTATGGCAAACAACGTTCTGGTGACCGAAATAAATGGAGAAATGAAACGGGCATATTTAGATTATGCGATGTCTGTTATCGTCTCCCGTGCGTTACCTGACGTTCGTGATGGCTTAAAACCGGTGCATCGTCGGATCCTTTATGCGATGTATAAATTGGGTTTGACATCAAGCGCCCGTTTTTCCAAATCCGCCAAAGTCGTCGGAGAGGTCTTAGGCAAATACCACCCTCACGGCGATTCGTCAGTTTACGAGGCTCTGGCTCGTTTAGCTCAGACATTTTCAATGAGATATCCGTTAATTAAGGGTCAGGGTAACTTCGGATCGATCGACGGTGATCCGCCAGCTGCCATGCGTTATACCGAGGTAAAGTTAGCCAAGATCTCAGATGAAATGGTTGCCGATATTGAAAAAGAAACAGCTCCATTTATTGATAATTTCGATGGATCCCTAAAGGAGCCTGTCTATCTACCGGCAAAACTTCCAAATCTTTTATTGATGGGTGCTGAGGGAATTGCCGTCGGTATGGCAACAAAAATTCCTCCACATAATCTTAGTGAACTTGTTGACGCTTTGGTTTTTATGATCGACAAAGCCAAATTGAACGATGGCAAAAAGGCATTAAAAACACCGATGGAAGATGTAAAAGAAATTTTGTTTAATACTGCTTTGGAAGATTTACTGACATTCATCAAGGGTCCTGACTTTCCAACGGCTGGCATTATATATGGAGCTTCCGATATAAAAGAAATGTATGCCACCGGAAGGAAATCAATCATGATGCGAGCTAGAGTAGTCGACGAAGACATGGGAAAAGGAAAAATGGCGATCATCGTCAAAGAGCTTCCTTATCAGGTCAATAAAGCTTTGTTGGTTGAAAAAATAGCCAATTTGGTCAACGAAAAAAAGATCGTCGGTATTTCCGATCTACGCGATGAATCAGACCGAGATGGAATTCGGGTCGTGATAGAACTGAAGAAGGACGCCTCGTATAAAAAAGTATTGAACAATCTTTTCAAATTTACGAATCTGCAGACGACTTTTCCGGTAAATATTGTTGCTTTAGTTGATGGGGTTCCTCAAACATTATCACTTAAAACGATCCTCGAAATATATATTAGAAACCGTGTTGAAGTTATCGTTAAAAGATCTGAGTATGAATTGGCCGAGGCAAAAGCCCGTGCTCATATTCTTGAAGGTTATTTGATCGCCCTAGATCATATTGATGAGGTGATTGCCGTCATTAAAAAATCTAAAGATGAACCGGAAGCCAAAGCAAAGTTGATGAGTAAGTTTGGACTATCTATGATCCAAGCTCAAGCGATCATGGAAATGCAACTACGACGTCTGACCGGACTTGAAAGAAATAAGATTGAAGACGAATTGGCCCTTCTTAAAGAAACTATCTCTTACTTGGAAAGTTTGCTAAAAGATGTTTTTAAAATTCTTAAGGTGATCAAAGATGAAATATTGTATTTGAAAACTAAATATGGTGATGAACGTAGAACTCAGGTAATGAAATTCAAACCGGGTGAAATTACTGATGAGCAGCTGATCGAAAACAAAGAGGTGATCGTTGTTCTGACCAAAGAAGGATATATCAAGCAGATCCCTAGAGAAACTTTCCGACTACAAAATCGAGGTGGAAAAGGGGTCTCCGGAATGGAAACCAAAGATACTGATAATGTATATTATATAACGACAGCGATGACCCATGATTATATGCTTTTCTTTAGTAATCAAGGACGAGTATTTCAGACACGAGTTTGGGATGTGCCTGTCGGATCACGTATCTCAAAAGGCAAGGCCATCATTAACCTAGTCGCTCTTAAGCCAGATGAAAAAATAACCTCAATATTAAGCTATAGCACCGAGACTATGGATAAGGCTAAAAGTATGTTCGTGGTCATGTCTACAAAATACGGAACTATTAAAAAATCGTCATTTGAAGACTATATAAATATCCGAACAAATGGTATTATCGCCATCAGATTAGAAAAGAATGATGAATTGCTTTGGGTTAAGCTGACCGATGGAACGAAAAATGTCATTTTAGCTTCAAAGAACGGTAAGGCAATCGTTTTCAAAGAAAAAGAGATTAGGCCGACAGGACGAGCCTCGATTGGAGTTAAAGGCATGGACATTGAGACAACCGTGGACCATGAGGTGATCGCAGCCGATGTTTTCTCTGACGTAGAATTTAAAAAAGATATGCTGGTCCTTACTGAACGTGGAATTGGTAAAAAAACCAAATTGTCTAATTTTAAGGGTCAACACCGTGGCGGAAAAGGAGTTAAGATAACATCCGTTGATAAAAAAATTGGGTCAGTCGCATATTCTGCAATTATTGAGCCTGAGGATACTACACTCATAATAACTAGTGCCTTGGGGCAGATCGTTAAAATGGAGATCAAAAATATACCGTCACGCTCGAGAACGGCCAAAGGTGTCATTTTGATGAGATTTTCCGATAAAGCTGATAGAATCGTGAGCGCCACTAGCGTATAAAATATGGTATAATGTCCCCATGTTTATCGACGGTAGGAAAATCGCCAATAATCTTCTCTCTATACTTAAAAAAGAGCGTAAAGCAATTAAAAAGCGGGTTGGTCTGTCAGTATTTTTGGTTGGGAGCGCTCCTGAACAGTTGTCTTTCGTGAAAATAAAGTCAGCAATGGCTAAAGCTCTAAAAATAGATTTTAAACTGATCCATCTGACAAAAACTCCAAATTTTATTGATTTTGCCAATCTCCTTAAAAAGGAGGTCATGAATCCAAACGTAACCGGGATCATAATTCAACAACCATTACCAGCTCAACTTTCAACTGACAGTATATATGACTATATTCCATTGCTTAAAGAAATTGAAGGCCATAAAAGAAAAACTGATTTTATTTTTCCTTTAGGACTTGCCGTCATGACCCTTATTAAATTTATCTATTACGGAAAAAGGAAACAGGACATTGTATTCGTAAACATGAAAAAGGATCGCGTTTTGTTTAAAAATATTCTTAAAAGCAAAAAAATAGTTATTGTCGGCCGGGGGATGACCGGAGGAATGCCTATCGGAAAAACCCTTGGAAGTCTAAACATAAATTACATCAGTACCAATTCAACAACAGTTGATCCGGAATCATATTTTAAAACTGCAGATTTGATCATTACTGCGACCGGTAAAAAAGTTATTGAACCGGAAATGCTTAAACCGGGAGTTGTTTTGATAAATACCGGGGTCAGAAAAGAAAACGGAAAATTGAAGGGTGATTATGAAGAAAGTGAGATAAAAGATATTGCTTCACACTATACTCCAACTCCGGGAGGAAGCGGACCGATTGATGTTGTCTACCTATACAAGAACTTGATAGACGCTGCTAGAATGCAAAAATAATAAATTACAAATAAATTTTAACAAGTGTCATTCCCTCGAAGGAGGGAATCCAAGCTAAAATTACTTCTTTAAATGTAATTATCGACTGGATCCCCGTCTTCACGGGGATGACAAACATATTTGGAATTTATTATTTACGATTTATGATAGTAATAACTGGCCAGACTGCAACTGGAAAAACAAAACTTGCTTTAGAACTTGCTGAAAAATACAATGGTGAGTTAGTGAACTTTGACTCCAGGCAAATTTATAAATACTTAGATATTATTACAGGTAAAGATCTCCCCTCAACCTCCGAGGTTAAGGATCCGCCGGCTGGCGGAGGGAAAACCTCGGAGGTTATTAAATTTAAAGGGGTGTGGCTCTACGATGTTGTTACCCCTGATCAGTATTTTTCATCTTATGATTTTGTTGAAAAGCTAAAACCGGTAATTGAAGATCTAAAAAAACGTGGAAAAACTCCCATATTGGTCGGCGGAACATATCTGTATCTGAAACATTTTCTCTACGGAATTGATATAAACAACAGTCCTCCTAATTTTAAGCTCAGAGAAAAGCTTAATACCATGTCAGTTGTCGATCTGCAAAAAAAATTGATCTCATTAACACCCAATGTTTTTGAAAATATGAATCACAGCGACCAACTTAATCCCAGAAGGCTGATAAGAAAAATAGAGATTGCCTCTTCAACCTCCGCGGTTAAGGATCCGCCGGCTGGCGGCGGGAAAACCGCGGAGGTTAACAAAGATTGGCCAATCAAATTATTTATCGGTCTCAGATACCAAGACAAGTCTAAACTTCGCCAAATAATCATAAAGAGAGTGGAGGAAAGATTAAAAAACGGGGCTATTGATGAAGTAAAAAATATCCTAAAGATGGGATACAAAGTAAGCGATCCAGGTTTAAAAACGATCGGATATACGCAAATAATTAAATATTTAAAAAAAGAATTTACAAAAGAAAAAGCGATTGAAGATTGGATCAATAAGGAAGTACAATATGCTAAACGTCAATTGACTTTTATGAAGAAGGATAAAAATATAAGTTGGAAAGATATATAAATTTCTAATTACTAATTTCTAATTAATCTAATTAATGACCAATGTTAAATACCCAAT
>JANLIS010000123.1 GCA_024653985.1 Candidatus Roizmanbacteria bacterium | reverse complement strand
TGTAATGATTATAGTACAAAATGTCATTTTGTCAATATGTACGTTTTTGTCTGGAATTATTTTGGAATGATAAATCATTTTACTACTTTGCTACACCCTAATGTTACGGTGTAACATTTTTTCAGCGCCGCTTGACAAGAAGAAGAAGGAGGAGAAGTAAAATATGTCTTATGGGTGAGTTTAAAAATAAACCACTAACTTGGGAGGCATTACCTTTTCCTGAATTAGTTGTTGGTGAGGCTACTAAAGGATTTCATACTGATGATACTGTTTATTGGTGTTTTAAAGGTTCGAAAGGACTTAAGTTTGCAAATAAAAAAATATATAGTGTCGGACATGATGGAATAATTTATTTAGGAAAGTCACTGCTACCTTTCGGCAATGTTGTAAAAATAGATTGTCCTCATAAGAAATAAACTGTAAGTTCTAGTTTATTTTTCCCATCCCTACTCCCACTCCATTGTTGCTGGAGGTTTGGTGGTAATATCGTAGACGACGCGGACAACTTCAAAGACTTCAGTAACAATACGTTCGGAAATTTTTGCTAAAACATCATAAGGTAGTCTGACCCAATCGGAGGTCATAGTGTCTTTTGATTCGATGGCTCGAACCGCGATTAGTTCTCCATATTTTCTCTCATCTCCGGCCACGCCCGTAGTTTTTATTCCGGTAAAAACGGCGAACGCCATCCAAATTTGATCATAAAGTCCGGCTTTTTTTATTTCTTCAATAACAATTTTATCCGCCCTTTTTAAAATATCTAATTTTTTTTCGGTCACTTCTCCGATCAACCGGACAGCTAAACCCGGTCCCGGAAAAACGTGGCGGGTGACCATTTCCGGCGGGAATTTTGACTCGGCGGCTATCTTTCTTACCTCATCTTTATAGAACATTCTTAAAGGTTCAACTATCTTAAAACCATGTTTTTCCGGCAATCCCGCAACATTATGATGACTTTTTATTTTATGGGAATGTTGTGTTCCCTGGCTTTCAATCACGTCCGGATAAATTGTACCCTGGACAAGAATTTTTGCTCCAATTTTTTTAGCCTCTCTTTCAAATATTCTGATAAAAGTTTCACCGATGACGGTTCTTTTCTTTTCCGGGTCTATAACACCTTTTAGAGCCGTTAAAAAATCTTTTTTTCCATTAATGATAACAAGAGGAAGTTTTAATTTATTTTTAAAAGTGTCGATTACTTCATCTGTCTCCCCAATTCTCATCATCCCCGTATCAACATAAAAACAAGTTAGGTTCGGACCTATAACCTGGTTTGTTAAAAAAGCAGCAACAGATGAATCTATACCGCCGGAAAGGGCGCAGACAGCTTTGTTATTTCCAATTTCTTTTTTCAAATATTGCTTTATTTCCTCAATTTTTTTTGTTCCGAGAAGCGGATTTTCACCGCAGATTTTTATGACAAAATTATTTAACACTTGTTGTCCGTATTGAGTGTGATGGACTTCCGGATGGAACATAATTCCATATATCTTCTTGTTTTCATCCGCAAAAGCAGCATATTTAACGGCAGATGTTGATCCTAACCCCACCATTCCTTTGGGTAACTCAACTACTTGATCAAAGTGGCTCATCCAAACACGAAGTTCATTCGGGATATTTTCAAATAAGTCAGTTGGCTTGCCCGCCGTAATTTTAATGAAGGCGGGGCCATATTCTTTCTTTTTACCAGGTGCTACTTTTCCTCCCAACATTTGCCCTAATACTTCCAGTCCATAACAAATTCCAAGAACCGGAATCCCCAACTCAAAGATCTTTTTATCAACCAAAAGGGCATCTTTCCCGAAGACCGAAGCCGGTCCACCAGATAAAATAATACCCCGGGGAACTAATTTCTTTATTGACTTAAAGGCATCCTGAGGAAGAACTATTTCCGACTTTACTCCTAAGTCCCGAATTCTGCGTCCGATTAAGTGAGTTGTCTGTGAACCAAAATCAACGATAACTATCATCGGATATTATTTCAAAAATATATTAACTTCTTTTTCCGGAAGACCAATTTTTATTAATCGCTCTCGAATTTCTTTTATTTTAAGACCGTTTTTTTTCCATTTTAAAGTTAACCCGTCGATCACTTCGCGTCTTTCATGGGGAAAGACTATCCAAGCGTCAGTGACCGATCCAACAAAATCCGGCTTAACCTTGGCATGAGGTTTGTGGAATAAGGTAGCCGTGGTGATTGAGGACGGTCCAAAATGCTCCAGATAATTAACCGCGTATTTCAAACTGTCACCTGAGTCATTAACATCGTCAAATAAGATGACCCGTTTTTTAAATAGAGGAATGGACAAAGGAATTTCCAACATCGGTTTTTCCAATTTTATTCCCGGTGAAGACGGGTCATAAAAAGAAAGCTTGAAACTGGAAAGCTCATATACTTGTAAAATGTCGGCCATGGTGCGCGCCCAAGTCCAACCGCCTTTAGCTAAGGTAATCAACGTATCAAATTTTTTGTTATTTTGATTAATTTCAACCCCCAGATCGAGGCAGATCTGGCCCATTTCTTCCCAGGTTGGGGCAATATACGACCAGGTTTCTTTTAAAAATTGAGTTTTCTTGAATAAAATTTTATTATTGCTCATTGATGATTAATATCATAGCTTATAGGAGAAAAAATTCAAGGGTGAATAATTTTAGTTTCTTTAACAATCCGAGCTGTCATTCCCGTGAAGACGGGAATCCAAGCTAAATGTACCTTTTATAATGTGATTATTGTCTGGATCCCCTCCTGCGAGGGGATGACACAAAAACACACTTGTTTTTTTTATTAAATTCCTCCACAATGAATTTATGCTTGATTACGAAAAGACTTATGCTGAGTCAATTAAAAATCCTGAGGCCTATTGGGAAAATATTGCAAAAGAATTAAGTTGGTTTAAGCCCTGGAATAAAATATTGGACTGGAAGTTTCCTTATGCCAGATGGTTTGTAGGCGGACGGACAAATATTGTCTTCAATGCTCTTGATCGTTATCTGAATACTCCTATTGCTAATAAAGTAGCTCTTCTTTGGGTTGGGCAAGATATGTCTGAAAGAAAGTTTACCTATAAGCAACTTAGTGAAGAAGTTTCCAAATTTGCCAATGGGTTAAAATCGCTGGGTATTAAAAAGGGTGATAAAATCATGATTTATATGCCCCGTATTCCTGAGCAGTTTATTGCTATGCTTGGCTGTCTCAAAATTGGGGCAGTTCATTCAGTTGTTTATAGTGGTTTTTCCGCTGATGCTTTAAAAAATAGAGTTGAAGATGCTCAAGCCAAAATTGTTATCTGTTCCAATTCATACCCTTACGGAAAAAAGGTTGTTGAATCTAAAAAAAATGTTGACGAGGCATTAAAAGAAAATAAGACTGTTGAAAATGTAATAGTCGTACAGCAAATAAAAACGGGTGTCGAGGGTCTAGGGATCCCGGCGGCGCGCAGTCGAGGGATTTTGTCCGAAGCGAGCACCGACGGGAAAAGACACGAGACAGGCCCCGTTTTTACTTGGTGGCACAATCTAATTTCCAAACAGAGTTCTGATTGTCCAACAGAAGTTATGGAATCGTCTGATCCGGCCTTCATTCTTTACACATCCGGTACAACCGGTAAGCCAAAAGGAATTATTCACGGACACGGAGGATATATGGTCGGAATTTATCAAACTCTAAAAATAGTTTTTGATATAAAATCTGATGATATTTTTTGGTGTACTGCTGACGCTGGATGGATTACAGGACATTCATATATCCTCTATTCTCCATTAATAAATGGAATTACAACATTTGTTTATGAAGGAACCCCCGATTTTCCTGATAT